>CALWXI010000128.1 GCA_944385455.1 uncultured Oscillospiraceae bacterium
ACCTGCAAAGCAGGTGCTTCTTTTTTGGATACCTGGGGAATTTGAAATGCTCGGGCGAAGCACCCGCAAGGGGTACGCCGCATCCGTAAGGCGGCAAAGCCGTCAACGGCTGCGCAGTGAATTGCCCCTGTGCGTCTTTGCAGCGTGACCGGTCATGTCCCTGCCAGGCCGGAGACCAACTGATAAAGCGCACTGCCTTCTTGCAGATCCTCGGTGAAAGACCGCTGAAGGACGATGGTGCCGCGATCACCAACAAACTCCGGAGTACTGTGTTCTTTTTCGACTTTGATCGAAAATCGGTCCGGGGCGATCTGGAACTTGCCGGAAACCAGACATATGTCTTCATGCGCCCCCGGGATCTCGTCAGCCGGGATGGAGAGTTCGGCGTTTTGACCGTAGTCGCAGTACAGTTCGGCTTTCACATAGGCCCCATTCCAGCATGCGAATGCACGGAAAGGATCCGTCTCCTCGCCGTCTCCGGTGATGAACAGGATGTCGTTTTCGGCGGTGGCCCAGATGGTGCCGGGTTGCCTGGCGGGATGGTAGCGTACGAGTGTATCGGTGTTCGCCTGGTGCCGGTAGATAAAAAATCCGACTACGATGACCGACGCACCTGCCAGGAGAACGAGTACCAGCGGGATACTGTGCAGGATCTTTCTCTGCATATGGAGTGCCTCCCTGATGGGTTGGATCTTCCGGTATGTGCCATACAGTGCGGCACCGGCAGGCGGTTTCGGTCCCCATCAAATTCATTTTATCAGGCGGGGACAGCTCCTGCAAGGGAGCGGAGGCTGTTTTCAAGGGAAGGGGGGCGGCTTCAGACTGCATGAGCCGGACGCAAGCGACAGTATGCATCCGGCAGGGTTGCTTTTCCCCTGGGAGGGGCGTATAGTTTGAAATAACAGGGGAATGCCCCCTTTTGAAAAGGAAGAGAGGGATCTTGGATGCAGAAAAGCAAGGAACGGACCCGGGGGGTCCTGCGCCCGGGCGTCCTGCGGATCGCCGCTGCGGCGCTGTTGATGGCCGCGCCCATCGTGGAATGGGTGGCTGGGAAGATGGACGGGGATTATTTCAGCATGTCGTCCCTGTTTTTGTGCCTGCTGGCGGTGGTCGGCGGCGTGCTGCTGCTCACCGGCCGGGGCCGCCTGGCCAACGAGGGCATCGGCGGGGCCTTGCTGCTGCTCACTGCCTCCGTGGTCCTCAATGAGGCGTGGGCGCTGCTGGCCCTGGCGCTGTGGATCGTCTCCGCCGTGGGCCTTGCTTGGAACCGGGCGCCGGGTTTCCTGCCGCCTCCGCTGCGGATGCCCCTTTTGAACCTGCTCTCCGCCGCGGCGGTGCTGGTGACGCTGCTGGAGCGGCTGGGGTACTCCTACAGCCAGCCGGTCCGGCTGGTGGTGGCGCTGCTGGCGGCGGCGGGCGGCATTTTGCTGAATCTGGCCGTGGAACCGCAGGCCTATCTGCCCCGGACCCCGGAGGAGCGGGCGCTGAAGCGGGGCGTCCGCTGCCGCTCCGTGCCCCGGGAGGGCGCGGCGGGACTGCTGGGAGCGCTGCTGGTGCTCTTCGCCGCCGTGTATCAGATCGTGCAGCTGTTCCGGAATATGGAGCACGGCTTCTCCGTGCTGAATTTCCTCTGGCCGGCGGTGCTGCTGGCGGCGGGGGTGCTCCTGGTGCTGCGGACGGAGCGGGAGAAGCGGCTCCTGCCCGCCTCCATTTTGCTGCTGGTCTATGAGGCGCGGAACCTGCTGGTGATGCGGCAGCTGGCGCTGTACGGCGGCGCGGGCAGCGCCGCCATGCAGCAGATCCAGATGACGGCCCTGCTGTTTTTCAGCGTGCTGCTGCTGCTCGTCAGCGCCGTGGGGGCCTCGTGGAACGTGCCGGTGGGAAAACGGCGCCCCGTCCCGGCCCTGAACGCAGCGGCCGCGGCCCTGGCCGCCGGCAACGCCGTGTGGACGGACTGCCGGCTGGTGTCCAATCTCATCCAGGCGGTCACGGAAACGGAGGCGCGCATCGGCTTCGGCTCGGTGTCCCAGGTGCTGCTGAACATCCTGCTGCCGGCGGGGCTGGTGCTGCTGAACCTGTCCATGGAGGGCCGGGAGGCCCCGGCCCGGGGCTGGAAGGTGGACGGCGGCAGATACCGCCGGGGCCTTTCCGGCTTCCTCGGCGGCTTCTACACCGACGTGGGCGGCAAGCTGCAGCTGCTGGCCAGGATCAGCGGATTTTTCTGCCTGCTGCTGGGGGCGGTGGGCGCGTTCCTGGCGGGGCTGGGCGTGCTGCTGCTGGCGGCGCAGCTGGTGGGCCTGGCGCCGCCGCAGATCAGCCCCATGCCGCTGCTTGCCGGCGGCCTGGGGGCGGTGCTGGGCGCGTTGGTGCTGGCGGTGGGGACCTGGCCGCTGTACGCCTTTGGCCAGATCACCAAGGACCTCCACGCCATCCGGGAGGGCGGCGCGGGGATCACCCCCGCCGCGCCCCGGGAGGAGCGGCGGCCGGAAAATCCCGACCAGCTGCCGGAGCTTTGACGGGAGGCAGCCATGGGTGATCGCTATATCCGGCGCTTTGCACTGCCGGAACGACTGTATGCGCCCGGCGCGCCGGTGGTGCTGGCGGCGGGGGTGCTGCTGGAGGACACCCGCCTGCCCCGGCTGGTGGCCCAGCTGAAATGGAAGAGCATCGACCCCCGGCCCCTGACGGCGCTGACCGTGGAGGTGCGCTGCCCCGGGGCGGCGGAGACGGTGTTCACCTACACCGGGCTGGACGCCGTCCGGGGGACGGACTTCGGCCGGTACACCGCCGTGGCGCTGCCTCCGGGGGACGCCCGGAGCATGGAGGTCCGGGCGCTGTCCGCCGTGTTCGCGGACGGGGTGGAGTGGACCGCCCCGGCGGACGCCGTCTGGACGGCGCTGCCCGCCTTCGTGCCCCTGGAGCAGGCGGCGGAGCCGGAGCTGCTGGCCCTCACCGCCCCGCTGCCCCGCAGCCGGTACGCTTACTGGAGCGGGGCGGAGGTGTGGTACTGTCCCTGCGGCGGGGTGAACCGGGAAGGGGAGGAGCGCTGCCACCGCTGCGGCTGCGAGAGGACGCTGGCGCGGCGCCTGGCCACCGCCGGCGGGCTCCGGGCGGAGCAGTCGGCGCGGGCGGAGGAGCGTGCCCGCCTGGAGGCGGAGGAGCAGCGGCGGCGGGCGGAAGCCCGGGTCCGGGCGGAGGCCGTCCGGCGGCGGATGGACGGGCTGAAGGCCCGGCTCCGCCGGCCCGCCCCGGCGCAGAGTGCCCCGGAGGGACAGGCGGCTTCTCAGACGCGGGAAACCGCGCGGGCCGCGCCCCGGAGCAGGCCGTGGAAAAGGCGGCTGTGGGCCGTGGGAGCCGCCGGGGCGGTGATCCTGGCCGCCGCGCTGGTGCTGCCCCGGCTGCAGGGGGACGGCGCGCCGTCCCTGCCCGGGCTTTCCGCCGCGGCACCGCTTCACGTCACCGCCCCCGGCGACGCCGGGACGGTGCTCTTCACCGTGGAGGAGGACGCGGAGGGCGTTTGCACCGTGACGCCGGAGCTGGTCCGGGAGCAGATCCCGGGGGTGGAGTACATCAACCTGGACGGCGTGCCCGACATGGGGAACGACATTGACGCGTATCTCATCAACAGCTTTCAGATGGCCATACTGGTCACCAGCGGAGGGGAGTACGGCTCCGAGGGGGAGTGGGGCTCCTTCGACGCCAACCGCGACCCCGACAGCCCCCTGTGCCTGCTGCTCTACGACGGGAACTTCCACCTGATGGGCCACGCCGTGGGCGCGCCGGAAAAGGCGGGAGACGGCGTGTGGCAGCTGGAGGTGACGCTGTGCGACTACGATTTCACGGCGCTTTTCCAAGAGCAGCTCTCCGCCTTTACGGACCAGTACGGCGAGACGTTTTCCCGCTACATCGCTCCGGAGGACATCGCAGCCTCCGGCGCGGAATTCTTCCTGGAGGGCTACAACACCGGCCGGGGCCCCACGCTGCTGCCCGGGGACGCCCAGACCTATCACCTCTGGGCCCAGTACAGCTCCCCCTATGTGACCGAGCACAGCCGCGGCCTGGACCGGCTGCGGGACCGGCTCCCCCGGGACGACCGGTGGCGCTGCTTCCTGCTGCTGGACAAGGACCACCGGCTCCTGGGCTACACCGTGATGGACGCCTCCGGCGCGGGCGGCCGGGCCGCCGGCACGGACATCAAGCCCACGGGCACCGTGGACCTCTATCTGGAGGAGAACGACCGGGGCCAGTGCGTGTTCACGGAGGAACTGGTGCGGCAGGCGGTGCCGGAGACGGACTTTTTCAACTTCGAGGGCTTCGCCCCGGACCTGGGGGGCGACGTGAAGGCCTATGTGAAGGACAGTCTCCACATGGCCTGGCTGGTGGCCTCCCAGGGCCGCCAGCGGGGCGGCCACTCCTCCGCCACCTGGAACCTGTCGGAGGACGGGGTGTTCGTGCTGCTGCTCTACCGGGACTTCACCACGCTGTGCGGTTACTTCGTGGGCGCGCCGGAGGACCTGGGAGACGGGCGGTGGCGCATGGAGATCACCCTGTGCGGCTACGACTTCACCGCCCTGTATGAGGAGCAGGCCGCGGGCCGCGCGGCCTCGCTCCAGCTGCCGGAGATTGCCCGGGAGGACCTGGCCTCCTGCGGCGCGGCGTGGTACATCGAGCCGGTGTCCCAGCTCTCCGGCGGCGACGACTTCTCCCACCGGGTGCGGCTCCAGAGCCTGTGGAGCCGGGCCATGTCCCCTCAGGTCGGCCGGTTCCTCCGGCCCGTCATGGATCTCCCCGGCGCGGCGCGGGGGGCCTCGGAGGAGTCCCCCCGGGAGTTCCTGCTGCTGGATGAGGCCGGGCGGTATCTGGGCTGCGTCACCGTCACCGGCGGGGATCTGGAAAGGGATTTTTTGTAAACCCTCTTCCGGCGGCGGAAGGGATGTGGTATAATGGCCCCAAAGCGGCGCGGGACGTTCCCGCCGCCGGACCGACAGGCAAGACGCGGGTCCGCCGCACGCAGCGGGCCGGAAAGGGGCGGAGCGTGTTGCATAACCTGCCTGCCATCATCGTGGCCAACGGATTGGGCGCGGTGCTGACCCTTCTGCTGGTGTTCAGCAACCGCCGGAACCTGCGGGGTTCCTCCTTTGCCGATCAGCTGTTTCTCTCCATGTGCCTCATGGGGATGTTCCTGTGCGTCCTGGAGGCGGCCAGCTACTGTGTGGACGGGGCGGCGTTCCCCGGCGCCCGGAGCATCTCCGTGGCGGTGAACGTCATTTTGTTCATGGGCAGCTCCCTGTGCGCGTTCTTGTGGACGGCGTACGTGGAGTGCAAGCTCACCGGCAGGGTGCCGGGGCTGTGGTCCTGCAGGACGCTGCCGGCGCTGACGGTGTGCCTGATGGCGGCGATGAACCTCCTTTTCCCGGTGTTCTTCTCCGTCTCCCAGGACAACGCCTACCAGCGCCAGCCCCTGGCCGCCGTCAGCTATCTGGTGGTGTATGGCTATCTTCTGTGGGGGGCGTGGCAGGTGTTCCGCTGCCGCCGGGAGGCGGGGCGGTACCTCTTCATGCCGGTGGCGGTGTTCCTGACGCCCATCTTCATCGGCAGCCTCATCCAGTTTTTCTGGTACGGCATGTCCCTCATCTGGGTGTCCGTGGCCTTCGGCCTCACCTCGCTGTATATCAACATCCAGAACGAGGCGGTCATGCTGGACGGCCTCACCGGGCTCTACAACCGGGAGTACCTCAACCGCCACCTGCGCTACCTCACCCAGCACACGTCCCCCCAGGACCGCTTTTCCGGCATCATGATCGACGTCAACTCCTTCAAGGCCATCAACGACACCTACGGCCACTCCGTGGGGGATGACGCCCTGCAGATGGTGGGCCGGGTGCTGTCGGAAGCGGTGACGGGGAAGGACGTGGCCGCCCGCTACGGCGGGGACGAGTTCATCGTCGTCACCATGGGGGACGGGGAGGCGGCCCGGGACCTGGCGGAGCGCATCCGGGTCCGGGCGGCCCTGCTGAACCGGGAGGGCCGCCGGCCCTACGCCATCACGCTGTCCATGGGCACGGCGGTGTACGACCCTGCCTCCGACACTCTGGACACCTTCCTGCGCCGCATGGACAAGCGGATGTACGAGGAAAAGCGGCGGCACTACGCCGACGAGAGCCATGACCGCCGCCGGCGCGGCCGGCGGGGCCCGGAAGGAAGAAAGGAGGAGCCGACTTGAAGCGGCAGCGCAGCATCTCCGTCAACACCATCCTCAGCGCCATGCTGCTGGGCTTTTTCGTGCTGCTGCTGGTGTGCAGCATCTCCCTGGTGCGCAACAAGCTGCTGCAGAACGCCCAGGACCTGGGCATGTCCCTGGCCCGGAGCTGCGCCGCAGAGGAGGAGGCGCACATCACCTCCTTCCAGAACTTTTTGTCCCTGGGGGTCCAGTACGTGGACGAGATGACCGCCCGCGGCGCATCCCAGGAGGAGATCCGCACCTGGCTGAGCGGCTATTTCCGCAAGCTCACCGCCATCCTGGGGGAGAACGTGGTGGACCCCTACGCCGTCATCGGCGGGGAGATCGTGGCCGCCAACCCCTGGGAGGGAGACGCGGACTACGATTACCGCGCCGCGAACTGGTACGTCCAGGCGACGGAGGCCGGCGGCGCGCCGGTGTTCACGGACGTCTACAGGGACGCCATCACCGGGGAGACCATCTTCACCGCCGCGCTGTCCTTCGGCGGCGGGAACGTGCTGGCCATGGACGTCTTCCCCCAGCGGCTCCACTCCGCCGGGGAGCTCAGGAGCCTGCCGGCGGAGTGCTCGCTGTACCTGTGCGACACCTCCGGAGGGCTGGTCTACGCCGCCACCAAGTGGGAGGCGGACCGGGAGGCCATGCAGGACTACACCGACTACCTGCTCCGGGGCATCCGGGACGGGTCCCTGGCGGCCTACGACGCGGTGTTTGAGGACCTGGAGGGCGTCAAGCGCGGCGCCTACTACAACGAGATGAGCAACGGCTGGACGGTGATCCTCACGGTGCCGGTGGAGTCGGTGCTGATGGGGGACCGGAGCCTGCCGCTGTACGCGGCGGTGGGCGTGGGCATCCTGCTGTTTTTGATCCTGGCCTTCATGGTGGTCCGGGATCTGGCCCACAGCCGCCGCATCCAGCTGGCGGACAACACCATCCACATCCTCAGCGATTCCTTCTTCGCCATCTACCGGATCAACTTCGTGGAGGGCACCTTCACCGCCATCAAGACCTCCGCCGACCTGGAGGGCAAGGTCCCCCGCCGGGGCAGCTATGAGAGCCTGCTGGAGATCGTCCAGGCCCTGGTGGAGCCGGGGACGTTCCAGGAGTTCCGGACGTGCTTCTCCCTGGAGAGCATCCGCCAGCGGGTGGGCAACCACATCGCCGACTACGGCGGGGACTACCGCCGCCGCTTCGGCGACGTGTACAAGTGGGTGAACATCCGCACCCTGTACGATCCCGAGCGGGCCCCGGACGACGTGATCTGGTGTTTCCGGGACGTGGACCTGGAAAAGCGCCAGCAGCTCCAGCACACCATGCTCCTCCAGGAGGCCCTGGACACCGCCAAGAAGAGCACCCGGGCCAAGTCCGCCTTCCTGAGCAACATGTCCCACGACATGCGCACCCCCCTCAACGCCATCATCGGCCTCTCCGAGCTGGCCCAGCAGCACCGGGACGACCGGGAGAAGGTGGACGGCTACATGCGCAAGATCGAGTTTTCCGGCAGGCAGCTGCTGCGCCTGATCAACGACATCCTGGAGCTCTCCCGGCTGGAGTCCGGCGGGAGCCTGCTGGAGAACCGGGAGTTCGACCTGCGGGAATGCGTGGAGGAGAACGCCGGGCTCTTCCAGGAGCAGGCGGAGCGGGAGGGCAAGCGCTTCACCGTGGACTTCCAGGCGCAGGACAGCGTGGTCATGGGCGACGCGTTCCGGCTGGGGCAGATTCTCAACAACCTCCTCTCCAACGCCTTCAAGTACAGCGACCGAGGCGCGGAGATCCGGCTGAGCGTGCGCCAGTTCGACTTCCGCAAGCACACCAAGTACCAGATCGTGGTGGAGGACACCGGCGTGGGCATGTCGGAGCACTTCCTGGAGCATCTCTTCGACCCCTACGCCCGGGAGACCAGCTTCACCACGAAAAACACCGTGGGCACCGGCTTGGGCATGCCCATCGTCAAGAGCCTGGTGCAGCAGATGAGCGGCGAGATCGCCGTGGAGAGCCGGCTGGGGAAGGGCTCCAAATTCACCGTGACGCTGCCCCTGGCGGCGGTGGGGGCCGCCCCGGCGGAGAAGGTTCCGGCGGAGAAGGAGGCGCCCGCCTTCGGCCTGGCGGGGCGGCGGATCCTGCTGGCGGAGGACAACGAGCTGAACATGGAAATCGCCACGGAGGTGCTGCGGATGCACGGCGTGGAGGTGGTGCCCGCCGTCAACGGCGCCGAGGCCGTCTCCGCCTTCCAGAACGCCCCGCCCTACTGGTTCGACGCCATCCTCATGGACATGCAGATGCCGGTGATGGACGGCTGCGAGGCCGCCCGGACCATCCGGGGGCTGGACCGGCCCGACGCCGGGTCGGTGCCCATCCTGGCGGTGACGGCCAACGCCTTCGCCGAGGACATCGCCCGCACCACCGACGCCGGCATGAACGCCCACATCTCCAAGCCCATCGACTTCGGCGTGCTCTGCCGCACCCTGGAAAAGCTGCTGGGGTGAGACCGGACGGCGGACATAAAAAAGGCGGACCCCCCTTCTGATAGTTCCCATAGGTACATTTTCTGAACCTTGTGAATTGTCAGGCACACAGGCGGACAGCGGAAGCTGTCCGCCTGTTGTGTTTTATGCCAGCAATCGCTTGATTTCTTCAATATCTGTGATCTGCTTTGTGATAT
>CALWXI010000129.1 GCA_944385455.1 uncultured Oscillospiraceae bacterium
TTGATGCCCAGGCGCTTGAGGAGCTTTTCGTCCACGTCGCTGAGGATCACGGTGAAGTGGGCGTCGCAGCCCCGGAGCTTGGGCAGCTGCTGCTGGGCCAGCTCCGCCAGGGGATTGGTGAGGGCGGAGATGGTCAGGGCCATCAGCACCTCGTCGGTGTGGAGCCTGGGGTTCTTGTGGCCCAGGTACTCCGTTTTCAGGCGGCACACCGGCTCCAGCACCTGGGCGGAGATCAGCTCGAACTGATCGGCGATGCCTCCCAGCGCCTTCAGGGCGTTGAGCAGCATGGCAGAGGCCGCGCCCAGGGTGTCGGAGGTGCGGCCGGTGACCACCCGTCCGTCCGGCAGCACCATGGCGCCGGCGGGACCCCCGGTGGTCTCCGCCTTCAAAAGGGCCGCGGACACCGCCGGACAGATCTCCGGCGTCACCTCCGCCTGCTGCATCACCAGCTCCAGCTTGCGCACCACTTCCTCGTCGCACTTGCCCTGGATCCGCTCCACACAGGCGGTGTAGTACCGGCGCAGGATCTCCATGCGGCTGGCGGAGCGGCAGGCCTCGTCGTCCACGATGCACTTGCCCGCCATGTTGACGCCCATGTCCGTGGGGGACTTGTAGGGGGATTCTCCCTGGATCTTCTTGAAGATGGCGTTGAGCACCGGGAAGATCTCCACATCCCGGTTGTAGTTGACGGCGGTGGTGCCGTAGGCCTCCAGGTGGAAGGGATCGATCATGTTCACGTCGTCCAGGTCCGCCGTGGCGGCCTCATAGGCCAGGTTCACCGGATGCTTGAGGGGCAGGTTCCAGACAGGGAACGTCTCGTACTTGGCGTATCCGGCGGTGATGCCCCGGCGGCAGTCGTGGTAGAGCTGGCTGAGGCAGGTGGCCATCTTGCCGCTGCCGGGGCCAGGCGCCGTCACCACCACCAGGGAGCGGGTGGTCTCCACATAGTCGTTCTTCCCCAGGCCCTCGTCGCTGACAATGTGGGGCACGTCGGAAGGGTAGCCCGCGATGGGATAGTGGCGGCAGCAGCGGATGCCCAGAGCGGTCAGCCGCTTCAAAAAGGCGTCGGCGGCGCTCTGGTGGCGGTACTGGGTCACCACCACGCTGCCCACGTACAGGTCCAGGCTGCGGAAAATGTCGATGAGGCGCAGCACGTCCTCGTCGTAGGTGATGCCCAGGTCGCCCCGGATCTTGCTCTTCTCAATGTCCGAGGCATTGATGGCGATGAGGATCTCCACGTCCTCCCGGAGCTGCTGGAGCATCCGGATCTTGCTGTCCGGCTCAAAGCCCGGCAGCACCCGGGACGCGTGGAAATCGTCGAAGAGCTTTCCGCCGAACTCCAGGTACAGCTTTCCGCCGAACTGGGCGATGCGGTTTCTGATCTGCTGGGACTGGGTGATCAGATACTTTTGATTGTCAAATCCAATGGCTGCCATTTGATGAAACGCCCCTTTGCTGTTGTTGAACTCAAATCGCGTTTCAGTATACCACAATTCCCCTTCTTTGGGAAGAGCGGGAATAGGTCGACCTATTAGGGAAATTTATCGCCGTCATCACAAGTTGATGCTTTACTATTGACGTGGAGGCCGGTATAATGTTTTATGCTGGGTTTTTATGGCCAGCCGGATTGAATTTAAAACCGGGAGGTTTTTGCGTTATGTCAAATTGCGCCATTGTAGGCATCAACTGGGGCGACGAGGGCAAGGGCCGCATGGTGGACCTGCTCACCGGGGACTACGACGTGGTGGTCCGCTACCAGGGCGGCGGCAACGCCGGCCACACCGTTGTCAACGACCTGGGCAAGTTCGCCCTGCACCTGCTGCCCTCGGGCATCTTCCGCCCCGGCGTGGTGAACATCCTGGGCAACGGCGTGGCCCTGGACTGCGAGAACCTCTGGAGCGAGATGCAGGACGTCATGGCAAAGGGCGTGGCCATCACCCCGGAGAACCTGAAGATCAGCGACCGGGCCTCGCTGCTTTTGCCCTGGCACCGGGATCTGGACGCCCTGGAGGAGGCCCGCCTGGCGGACAAAAAGTACGGCTCCACCAAGCAGGGCATCGCCCCCTTCTACTCCGACAAGTATCAGAAAAAGACCGTCATGGCCGGTGAGCTTTTGTACCCGGACAAGCTCTGGGACCGGCTGGCGGGCATCCTGGAGTGGAAGAACCTGACGCTGACCAAGGTCTACGGCGCCAAGCCCTACACCATGGAGGACCTGAAGGCCTGGGTGGCGGACTTCGGCGAGAAGATCAAGCCCTTTATCTGCGACACCGGCGCTTTCCTGCGCAAAGCCAACAAGGACGGCAAGTCCATCCTCTTCGAGGCCCAGCTGGGCTCCCTGCGGGACCTGGACTACGGCATCTATCCCATGACCACCTCCTCCAACCCCATCGCCGCCTACGCCCCTGTGGGCTCCGGCTATCCCGAGGCCAAGATCGAGAAGGTGGTGGGCGTGGTGAAGGCCTACTCCTCCTGCGTGGGCGAGGGCCCCTTCACCTGTGAGTGGTTCGGCGAGGAGGCGGAAAAGCTCCGGGAGGCCGGCGGCGAGTACGGCGCCAAGACGGGCCGGCCCCGCCGGGTTGGCCCCATCGACATCGTGGCCACCCGCTACGGCGTGCAGTGCCAGGGCGCAACGGACATCGCCCTGACCAAGCTGGACGTCCTGAGCTACATGGACAAGATCCCCGTCTGCGCCCATTATATGCTGCGCGGCCAGCAGACCGACGAGTTCCCCTTCCCCTCCGTGCTGCCCGACGCCAAGCCCGTCATGGAGTATCTTCCCGGCTGGCAGTGCGACATCTCCGGCGTGCGCCGGTGGGAGGATCTGCCCCAGGCCGCCCGGAACTATGTGGAGTATGTGGAAAAGGCCATCGGCTGTCCCATCACCTACGTGTCCGTGGGTCCCGAGCGGGACTCCATCATCATCCGGTAATCATTCGAGGGGGAGCAGGCTCCC
>CALWXI010000130.1 GCA_944385455.1 uncultured Oscillospiraceae bacterium
GATCGCTGCTCATCGTGGCACTGTCGCTGAACATGCTGGGCCTCACCAAGATCAAGGTGATGAACCTGGTCCCGGCCATCTTCCTGCCCGTCCTCCTGTGTCTGGTGATGTAAAAAAACGAGCCGCAGATGCGGCTCGTTTTTTTATCCGTCGGACAGCGGAATCTCCGTATCTCCGAAGCGCAGCGCCGTTACCTGATTCAGGTCCACCGGCACTTGCCAGTAGTAGACGCTGCTCCACTCCGTGCAGGCCGTGTCCCGGAAGCGGCTGGAACCGCTGCTCTGCTCCACCGCCGTCCCGTCCGCGAGCACCAGGGCGCACCGCAGCGGCTCCCACTCCTGAGCCTCCGCAGAACGGACATACGTGATGTCCGTGGCGGAGATCTCCACATCGCACAGCGCGATGGTCTTTATCTTCCGGCTCTCCAGGTCCATGGCCGGCACCCGGATCTCCCCCAGGGACCGTATCTCCCCCGCCTCCCCGGGTTCCACCGGGAAGGTCAGGGTCCAGCCGCCCTCGGAAAGGACCACGTCCTCGTCGCCTCGTTTCTCCAGATCATTGCACACCAGATCCTCCAGGACCAGCACCGTCTGCCGGGGGGCATCCAGCAGCGAGGTCTGCCCCGCCAGGTCGATGGTGAACCGAACCAGCATGGTCAGGACACCGTCCTCCGCCACGGCGGCATAGGGAAAATCGAATCCATAGCCGCCGGGGGTCTCCACCTGATCGGGGTCCGGCTCCAGCGTCATGTCGATGCCCCGGAAATGGTACCGGAGCGTCTCCTCCGCCGGATAGTCCCCGCTGATCTTCAGCAGCAGCCACATGGTGCTGTTTCCCACCGTGATGGAATCCACCGTCACCGTGACGCTGTTCTGAGTGTCACTGACGCCTACCGGCTGCGTCAGATCGTCGACCAGAGCCAGCTGCTCCTCCGTCATGGGCGCGCCTGTGCTCTCCTCCCACTCCCGGGCGAACCACCCCCGCAGCGTCCCCGGCATGCCCACGGACGCGATGGCGGAGCCCGCCAGCAGCACCAGAATCACAGCGGCGATCAGCCCCGTCTTTGGGAAACGGCGGCGCGGCATCTGTTTGTGCATTTTCATCTGAGATACCTCCTCCCGCAGCCTGTCGGAAGCACGCACTTGGTCAAACATCGCTCTATAATTCTCCTCCATGGCTCATTCCTCCAGCATCGTCTTCAGCTTCTCCCGTCCCCGGGCCAGACGGGTCTGCACGGTGGAGGGCTTGAGGCCCAGCAGCTCCCCCACCTCCGCCACGGCGTAGCCCTCGTAATAATAGAGATACAGCGGCAGGCGGTATTTGCCCGGCAGATCCATGACAGCCCGGAACAGCGTCCCCTGCTCCGGCGCGGAAAAAGACGGCTCCGGGCAGTGTTCCAACGGCACCATCCGGCGGTGCCAGGGGCTGCGGGCCATGTCCCGGCATACGTTCACCGTCCCCCGCGCCAGCCAGTGCCGCAGGTGCTCCTCCCCCTGAAAGCCCTCTCCGAACTGCCAGAGCCGCAGCATCACTGTCTGAGCGGCGTCTTCAGCGTCGGCGGGCCGGCGCAGGGCGTTGAGGGCGATCCGGTACACCATATCCAGGTATCGCCCCGCGGCCCGGTCAAATTCCTGTTCCGTCATGATCTTCTCTCCTTGAAAAGCTTTTCACTGAGAATACGGAGGAGCGGGGGGAAAAATCTCACAAAACGAAAAAAATTCCCTGTCCCGCGGGACAGGGAATTTTTCAATGCGGCAGAAGCGAAAATTACTTCAGCTCGACCTTGGCACCGGCCTCTTCCAGCTGCTTCTTCAGAGCCTCGGCGTCGTCCTTGGACACGCCCTCCTTCAGAGTGGAAGGAGCACCCTCGACGGTAGCCTTGGCCTCGGCCAGACCCTGGCCGGTGATCTCGCGGACAGCCTTGATGACCTTGATCTTGGCAGCGGCGTCGAAGCCGGCCAGGACCACGTCGAACTCGGTCTTCTCCTCAGCAGCGGGAGCGGCAGCGCCGGCGGCGGGAGCGGCCATGGCGGCGGCGGACACGCCGAACTCTTCCTCCAGAGCATGCACCAGCTCGCTCAGCTCCAGAACGGTCAGGGCCTTGATCTCTTCGATCATAGCGGTAACTTTCTCAGACATTGTATTTGCCTCCTAATTGTAAATTTCGTAAATGCTCGCCGGATTATTCGGCGGCGGGAGCCTCTTCGGCAGCGGGGGCCTCCTCGGCGGGAGCGCCGTTCTTCTCGGCGATCTGCTTCAGGACCACAGCCAGGCCGGTGATGGGGGCCAGCATGGTGCCCAGGACCTGCGCCTGCAGGACCGGCAGCGCGGGGATGGAAGCCAGGGAGTTGATGGTGGCCAGGTCCACGGGCTTGCCGTCCATGAAACCGCCCTTGATGGTAAACTTGCCGTCCAGCTTCTTGGCGTAGTTGGCCATGACCCGGGCGGGAGCCACGGGGTCTTCGCACAGCGCCAGAGACGTGGTGCCGTTGAGCAGGCCGTCCAGCTCACTGAGGCCGGTGTTGTTGAAAGCGAAACGGAGCAGGGTGTTCTTCACGACCGCGTAGTCCACGTTGCTCTCGCGGCACTCACGGCGCAGCGCGGTGTCTTCTTCAACGGTGATACCCTTGTAGTCGACAATCACGCCCGCGGTGGCCTTCTGGATCTTTTCGGTCAGCTCGGCGACGATGGCCTGCTTTTCGGATAAGACCTTTGCGTTAGGCATTCTTGTTTTCACCTCCAGGAAAATTGTAGGTGCGTTCAAAAAAGGAACCGTCCCTGTGCCGCAAAGACACAAGGACGGATAGCAAATCACATTTGCCGCCCTCGGCAGGATTTACGGCTGACGCCACCTGCTGTCTTTGGAACGCATCTGAAATTATATCAAACCGGCGGGAAAAGTCAAGCAAAACTTTTCCCGCGGCTCAATATCGCGGGGAAGCTCAGATGAGCTTCGCGGTGTTCATCTTCACGCCGGGGCCCATGGTGGAAGCGGCCACGCAGCTGCGGATATACTGGCCCTTGGCGGCGGCGGGCTTGGCCTTGACGATGGCGCCCATGAGGGCGTTGTAGTTCTCGGTCAGCTTTTCGGCGCCGAAGGACACCTTGCCGATGGGGCAGTGGATGATGTTGGTCTTGTCCAGGCGGTACTCGATCTTACCGGCCTTGACTTCCTTGACGGCCTTGGCCACATCGGGGGTAACGGTGCCGGCCTTGGGAGAGGGCATCAGGCCCTTGGGGCCCAGGACCTTACCCAGACGGCCCACCAGACCCATCATGTCGGGGCTGGCAACCACCACGTCGAACTCGAACCAATTTTCCTTCTGGATCTTCTCCACCAGATCCATATCGCCCACATAGTCGGCGCCGGCCTCACGGGCGGCGTCGGCCTTGTCGCCCTTGGCGAACACCAGCACGCGGACGGTCTTGCCGGTGCCGTGGGGCAGCACGATGGCGCCGCGGACCTGCTGGTCGGCATGCCGGGAGTCCACGCCCAGCTTCACATGCAGCTCGACGGTCTCGTCGAACTTGGCGCTGGCGGTCTTGCAGATAAGAGCCATGCCCTCAGCAGCATCATACTGAACGCTCTTGTCGATCTGCTTGGCACTTTCCTGATATTTCTTGCCTCTAAACAATGTTACTTCCTCCTCATAGTGGTTCTTCGGAATCAAATCCTCCCACTGTATGGAGCGGCCTCACAGCCGCTCGGCTGATGGTTGTTGGATGTCAGTCGCCGACGACAACGCCCATGGAGCGGCAGGTACCGGCGATCATGCTCATGGCAGCCTCCAGGCTGGCAGCGTTCAGGTCGCGCATCTTGATTTCGGCGATCTTCTGGACGGAAGCCTTGGAGATGGTGGCCACCTTGTTCTTGTTGGGCACACCGGAGCCGGACTCGATGTTGCACTCCTTCTTGATCAGGACGGCCGCCGGGGGCGTCTTGGTGATGAAGGAGAAGGAACGGTCGGCGTACACGGTGATGACCACGGGGATGATCATGCCCATGTCATTCTTGGTACGCTCGTTGAACTCCTTGGTGAAGGCAGCGATATTCACGCCGTGCTGGCCCAGAGCGGGACCAACGGGAGGCGCGGGGGTTGCCTTGCCTGCGGGGATCTGCAGCTTTACATAACCAGTAATCTTCTGTGCCACGGAGTAGCACCTCC
>CALWXI010000131.1 GCA_944385455.1 uncultured Oscillospiraceae bacterium
CGGCCTTCCGGGCGGAGCTGTGCCAGATCTACACCGACGTGGACGGTGTGTACACCACCGATCCCCGCATCGTGCCCAACGCCCGGAAGCTGGACGAGATCACCTACGACGAGATGCTGGAGCTGGCGTCTCAGGGCGCCCAGGTGCTGCATAACCGCAGCGTGGAGCTGGCCAAGAAGTTCAGAGTGAATTTGGAAGTCGTGTCCAGCTTGGAGCGCAAGCCCGGCACGAAAGTTAAGGAGGTTACCAAAGTGGAAAAGACCAACATTGCCGGCGTTGCCAAAGATACCAGCATCGCCCGGATCGCCTTGATCGGCCTGCAGCACAATCCGGGCGTCGCCTTCCAGGTGTTCGATCTTTTGAGCAAGCACAACATCAATGTGGATGTCATCCTGCAGTCCATCGGCCGGCAGGATACCAAGGATATCACCTTCACCGTCCATAAGAAGGATCTTCAGGAGTCTGAGGACATCCTCAACCAGCACAAGGAGGCTCTGCGCTTCGACCATATCGAGGCGGACGACCACATCGGCAAGGTATCCATCGTGGGCGCGGGCCTCATGAGCAACTGCGGCGTGGCCGCCAAGATGTTCGAGGCCCTCTATGAGGCCGGCATCAACATCCAGATGATCAACACCTCCGAGATCCGCGTCTCCGTCCTGCTGGACGAGGAGGATGTGAACCGGGCGGTGAAGGCCATCCACGCCAAGTTCTTCGACGAGATCTGATCGCGTCCCGTGCCGGAGAAAGGAGATCCATATGAACGCCATTGTCACTGTGGTGGGCCAGGACCGGGTAGGCATCATTGCCGCTGTGTGCACCAAGCTGGCCGGTTACCACGTCAACATCCTGGACATTTCCCAGACCATCCTGCAGGGCTCCTTCACCATGGTCATGGCCGTGGATGTGGGGGGAGCTTCCGCGCCCTTCGGAGAGCTGCAAAGCGCTCTGGCGGCCCTGGGGGAGGAGATGGGGCTCTCCATCCGCATCCAGCGGGAGGAGATCTTCAACGCCATGCATACCATCTGACGGTTTTCCGCGCCCGGCGCCGCTCAGCGTCCGCCGGGCGTGTCCATATTTTCCCGCCAGCGCGGGCATTGTTTGGAGGCATCTATGCTCAATCAAAAAGACATCCTCTCCACCATCGAGATGATCGACCAGCAGCATCTGGACATCCGTACCATCACCATGGGCATCTCCCTGCTCTCCTGCTGTGACCCGGATCCCGCCCGGGCCTGTGAGAAGATCTATGAGAAGATCGCCCGCAGCGCGGAGCGTCTGGTGCGTACCGGTGAGGATATCGAGCGGGAGTTCGGCATTCCCATCGTCAACAAGCGCATCTCCGTCACCCCCATGGCCCTGGTGGCCGGCGCCAGCGAGACGGAGGACTATGTTCCCTTTGCACTGGCGCTGGACCGGGCGGCCAAGACCTGCGGCGTGAATTTCATCGGGGGCTACTCCGCCCTGGTGCAGAAAGGCATGACCGCAGCGGACGGGAAGCTGATCCGCTCCATCCCCGAGGCCCTGGCCCGGACGGAGCTGGTGTGCTCCTCCGTCAATGTGGGCTCCACCAAGGCGGGCATCAACATGGATGCCGTGGCGCTGATGGGCCGGATCATCAAGGCCACCGCTGACGCCACGGCGGACCGGGACGGCCTGGGCTGCGCCAAGCTGGTGGTGTTCTGCAACGCCGTGGAGGACAATCCCTTCATGGCCGGCGCCTTCCACGGCGTGGGCGAGGCCGAACGTGTCATCAATGTGGGCGTCTCCGGCCCCGGCGTGGTGTACCACGCCCTCCAGAGCGTCAAGGGGCAGCCCTTCGACGTGGTGGCGGAGACGGTGAAGAAGACCGCCTTCCGAGTCACCCGCATGGGCCAGCTGGTGGCCCAGGAGGCCAGCCGCCGCCTGGACACTCCCTTCGGCATCGTGGATCTCTCCCTTGCCCCCACTCCCGCCATCGGGGACAGCGTGGCCCGGATCCTGGAGGAGATGGGCCTGGAGACCTGCGGCACCCACGGCACCACCGCGGCTCTGGCACTGCTCAACGACGCGGTGAAGAAGGGCGGCGTCATGGCGTCCTCCTCCGTGGGCGGCCTCTCCGGCGCCTTCATCCCCGTCAGCGAGGACGAGGGCATGATTGCCGCCGCCCGGGCGGGCACGCTGTGCCTGGACAAGCTGGAGGCCATGACCTGCGTGTGCTCCGTGGGTCTGGACATGATCGCCGTCCCCGGGGACACCCCGGCGGAGACCATCTCCGCCATCATCGCCGACGAGGCGGCCATCGGCATGGTCAACTGCAAGACCACCGCCGTGCGTCTGCTGCCCGCGCCCGGCAAGACCGTGGGGGACACCATCGAGATGGGCGGACTGCTTGGCAGCGCCCCGGTGATGCCGGTGCATCCGGAGTCCAGCGCGAACTTCATCGCCCGGGGCGGACGGATCCCCGCCCCCATGCACAGCCTGAAAAACTGAGAAAAGCGGCGGAGCCAAAGTGCTCCGCCGCTTTCTTGACGTCCGCGGGAAACGGATGATATGCTGGAGGAGAAAAGGAGGCGGAGAAGATGGAGCTGGCGGATCTGCTGGGCATTTCCACCGGTGTCACCGCGGTGATCGGCGGCGGCGGCAAGACCACGCTGCTGCGGACGCTGGGGGAGTCCCTGTGCGCCCGGGGGCGGGTGCTGCTGTGCACCACCACCAAGATCTATCCCTTTCCCGGCATCCCCCTGGCCCGCTCCGCATCGGAGCTGGCGGTGCTGAGGGAATGCCCTCTGGTGTGCGCCGGGACGGTGCTGCCGGAGTCGGGGAAGCTGACGGCCCTGCCGGTGCCCTTTTCCAGGCTGGCATCGGAGTTCGACTATGTCCTGACGGAGGCGGACGGCGCGGCGGGGCATCCCCTGAAGGCCCATGCCTCCCATGAGCCGGTGATCCCGCCGGGAGCGGGGAGGGTCATCACAGTGGTGGGGGCCTCCGGGTTTGGACGAGCGGTGTCGGAGGCGGCCCACCGGCCGGAGCGGTACGCCGCCCTGTGCGGGGCATCACTGACAGACCCCGTCACGCCGGCCCTGGCGGCGGCGGTGCTCCGGGCGGAGGGACTGCCGGGGAGTGTATATGTCAATCAGGTGGAGGACGCGGCGTCCCTGGCCGCCGCCCGTGCCTTGGCCGCGGCGCTGGGAAAGCCGGTGCTGGCGGGCAGTCTGCATCTGGGTGTCTGGCAGCGGCTGGAGCCATAAAAGAAGATCCCCGGCGCGTCATCCGCCGGGGATCTTCTTCAGTAGTGCCGCTCCATCTCCGTAATGGTCTGGTAGAGCCAGTCGTTGACGGGGACGGGGATGCCGTGGCGGCGGGCGATGCGCCGCACGGTGCCGGAGAACAGCTCCACCTCGCTTTTCCGGTGGGCTTTGCTGTCCTGGCGCATGGAGGGCTCGTTGGTGGGGGTGATGCCGTCGATGACGGCGGTCCAGAGGGTGATGTCCGCCTCAGAGAGGGGGATGCCCTCGGCGCGGGCGATAGCCAGCACCTCCCGCATGGCCGCCAGCATCGTCTCCCGGGCAGGGCCGGGAGACTGGAGGACGCTGTAGTTGCATGCATAGGCGGCTGCGGCCTGATTGCAGCCCACGTTGCACAAGAGCTTGCTCCACATGGTGACCCGGATGTCCTCGGGCAGGACATAGTGAAAGCCGATCTGGTCAAAAAAGGCCGTCAGGCGGCGCAGATGCTGGTCGGGAAAGCCCTGAGGGACGCCCAGATCCATCTCCCCGGCGGGGGGCACCACCGGGAACATGGTGACGCGGTTGCCCTCCTTCTGGGCGGATACCTTGCCCACCACGCACCACACCACCCGCTCAGGTCCGAACTCCCGGATCAGCAGTTCCTCGCTGGAGATGCCGTTGAGGATGGAGATCAGGGTGGTCTCGGGTCCCACCAGATGGCGGCAGGTGGCCATGGCCTCCTCCAGTCCGGTGAACTTCACCGCGAAGAGCAGCAGGTCTACCGGTTCTTTGACCTCGGCGGCGTCGGCATAGTGGAGGTCGCACAGCGTGCCGTTGTACCACATGCCGTCCCGGCGGTAGCGCTCTGTCCGGGCCCGGTCCGCCAGCACCAGCACGTGCTCCCTGCCAAGAGCCTGTGTGAAGAGGTCGGCATACATGGTGCCCAGAGCGCCCAGGCCCACAATGCCGATGGTTTGGATGGGTTTCATAGTGACCGCCTCCGAAAAAAGCGGCGGATTCTTCCGCCGCTTTGAATTGTATTTACGGGGTTTGGACCAGCCATTTCAGGTCGTAGGGTTCGTAGACGACCTGTTCATAGGCGTCCACATCCAGGAGCGTTCCGTCCCAGTCGGAGTGGATGTCGCCGTTTTGCTTGATGAGGATGTCGTAGAGGATGTCGTAGGTGACGCCGTCGGCGGGATCTGTCTCCACGATGGTGGAATAGGGGAGGGTCTTGTGATAGGTCAGCTCCAGTCCCCGATAGTCAAAGTGGAAGCCGCAGCGCATCCGGCAGCCGTCCAGACCGGTGTAGCGGGCGACCTTCTTGAGGTCCTGGAGAATCTTGTCGCCCTCCTCCTCGTAGAGGTTGTCCGGCGTGGTGGCGGTATAGTCGAAGCGGAACTGGATGGAGGCGCCGGGGATGGAACGGAAGCGCTCCATGTAGGGCACCAGGCCTTCCGCCGGGTAGTCCTTGTAGAGCACGCAGTTGATGCGGAAGGGCACCGGGAGACGGGCCAGCAGCGCGTCGTTGGACTCCACCACATACTTTTGCATATGGCGGGAGACGTTGATGCAGGTGATCTTGTCCTTGTTCCGTTCCGCGAAGGCCAGCACATCCTCCTCGGACTGATGCTCCGAAACGGGGAGCGTGGTGTTGATGTACACCTTGTGAGTGGCAGGGATCTCATCCAGCATCATCTGGAGGGTATTCAGATCCGCCAGAGGCTCGCCGCCGGTGAACACGAAATCGCACCGGGGGGTGATGGCGTCCATCCGCCGGATGCTCCGGCAGATCTTCTCCGCAGAAAAACCCGTCAGATCCGCGTACTCACCTTTATTGATGCAGAAGGGGCAGTGGTTTTTGCAGTCGTAAGGGACGAAGATCGTCACCGTTGCGCCGCCTTCCCGCGTCTTGTAGGGATGTTTCATGTCGTGATCGGCCTTTCGTAAAATGGATGAAAAAGAAGTGCGCAAAGCGGCACAGCCGTGTTTTGCGGATTCGTGCACAGTCATTCATTTTAATGTATTTTTAACAGAAGGTCAAGAGTAAAAGTACTTCCAGACAGACTATTTTTTCCTTTCCGGAGCGGGCACCGGCATCCTCCTTCGCGCCGGACTGTACACCGGCGGAAAAAGGTGATATACTAAAGCGTCCGGACGGTGTCCGGTATGATCTCATGCTTGAAAGAAGGAGGCCCTGTATGGAGCAGCTGACGGCGCCGCTGCAGGCGCTGCTGGACCGGGCCGGAGCGCTGCTGGCGGCGCATCCGCTGGTAGGGGAGTGGTATGGGACGTTTGTCCGCTTTCTCTTCCCGGTGCTGGCCTTTGTGATCCTTTACCGGGCGGTGCGCTCCCTGCTGCGCATTCCCCATACCCCGGAGATCTGGGGCCAGCTGAGTCTGCCCAACGGCACGCCGATTCTGCTGACCCACTGGGAAAATATCATCGGCCGTGGCAGGAGCGCGGACGTCCGGCTCAACTATCCCAGCATCTCCCGTCAGCATGCGGCGCTGTGCCGGGGGGAGGATGAGCGCTGGACGGTGTATGACCTGGACTCCAAGGGAGGCACCCAGGTCAACGGCGAGCCGGTGCATGGCTCGGCGCCGGTGAAGCTGGGAGACACCATCTCTTTGGGCGGCGTCCCCCTGGTGTTCCTGCCGCAGACTGTGGCGGAACGGGAGGAACTGGAGGAAAAGCGCCGGGCGGAGCGGCCCGCCGCCGTGTGGCCCTCCTTTTTGTGGCTGTCCCTGTTCCAGGGGTTGGCCTGCCTGCAGCTGATCGTGTCCATGGGTGCCGCGCCGCCGGTGACGGTGCCCCTGGCCTTTCTGGGACTGACGGCAGTGATGTGGATCTATTACGCCGTGCTGCGGGCCACCCGCTGCGTGGGCTTTGAGCTGGAGACCATCGCCTTTTTTCTCTCCACGCTGTCCCTTTCCGTCACCGCCTCCAGCGCGCCGGGGAGTCTTTTGAAGCAGTTTCTGGCGGTGCTGCTGGGACTGGTGCTGTTTCTGGTGCTGGGGATTTTTCTGCGGGATCTGAGCCGGGTGCAGAAGATCCGGTGGATGATGGCCGCGGGAGCCATCGGGCTTCTGGGCATCACGCTGGTGCTGGGCAGCCGGAAATACGGCGCCGTCAACTGGATCTCGTTTGGCGGCATGTCCTTCCAGCCCTCGGAGATCGCCAAGATCTGTTATATCTTTGCCGGCTCCGCCACGCTGGAGCGGCTGTTCCGCCGGCGGAATCTGACGCTGTTCATCGTGCTCACCGGTGCGTGCATCGGTTTGCTGGGGCTGATGAGCGACTTCGGCACGGCGGCCATTTTTTTCGTCACCTTCCTGGTCATCGCATACCTGCGCTCCGGCGACTGGGCCACCCTGTCCCTGATCTGCGGCGCGGCGGTGTTCGGCGCTGGGATCGTTGTCAAGTTCAGACCCTATATTCTCAGCCGGTTCGCGTCCTGGGGGCACGCCTGGGAAGCGGCCTCCACCACCGGATACCAGCAGACCCGCACCATGTCCGCGGCGGCTTCCGGCGGTCTTTTCGGCATGGGGGCGGGAGAGGGCTGGCTTCACAGGGTCGCTGCGGCGGACACGGATCTGGTGTTCGGGATGCTGTGCGAGGAGTGGGGGCTCATCATCGCCGTGCTGGCGGTGGCCTCCATCGTGGCTCTGGCCTTTTTTGCCGCTCGGGCGGTGCGGGTGGGCCGCTCCAGCTTTTACACCATCGCCGCCTGTGCTGCGGGATCGCTTCTGGTATTCCAGACCTGCTTGAACGTGTTCGGATCGGTGGATCTGCTGCCCCTGACGGGCGTCACCTTTCCCTTTGTCTCCAACGGCGGTTCGGCCATGCTGTCGGCATGGGGACTGCTGGCCTTTCTGAAGGCCACGGACACCCGGGAAAATGCCAGCTTTGCCATCCGCCGGGCACCGCAGAAGCGTTTGACGGAGGAGGCCCGCCGCCGGGCGGAGCCCATGGGGGACCCGTTTGCAAAGGAGGAGCCGGATGAAGAAGATTGAACAGCGGGCTCTGCTTTGCTGTGTGCTGGCGCTGTTTTTGACGGCGGGGCTGCTGGTGTTCCTGGTGAAATATGTGATCGACGGCGGCAGCTGGTCCTCCTCGGCCTTCAACCGCCATCTCTACAATTCGGATGGCCAGCTGGCCGTGGGTACGGTGCTGGACCGGGACGGCGACATCCTCTCCAGCGCGGAGAACGGCGTGCGGATCTATTACGACAATGAGACGGTGCGCAAGGCCACGCTCCACGCCGTGGGGGACCTCCAGGGCAATATCGGCACCGGCGCCCTCAACGCATTCGCCGACAAACTCACCGGCTATAACCTCATCAACGGAGCCTATGATGCCGGTCAGGGGGCGGAGCTGTATCTCACCATCGACGCCCGCTATAACTATGAGGCCTATCAGGCCCTGAGCGGGCATGCCGGCACGGTGGCGGTGTACAACTACAAAACCGGGGAGATCCTCTGCATGGTCTCCGCTCCCAGCTATGACCCCCTGCACGTGCCCGCGGACATCGAAACGAACCCCCGGTACGAGGGGGCCTACCTTAACCGTTTTCTCTCCTCCACCTTTACCCCCGGCTCCGTTTACAAAACGGTGACGCTGACGGCGGCGCTGGAGAAGATTCCGGACCTGATGGACCGCACCTGGGAGTGCACCGGCAGTGTAGACATCGGGGGAGAGACCATCATCTGCTCCGGCACTCACGGACAGCAGGATATTGGAGATGCCTTTGCCAACTCCTGCAACGTGGTATTTGCCCAGCTGGCGGTGGAGCTGGGCGCGGATGCCCTGCGGGAATACACGGAAGAGGCGGGGCTGACCCGCAGCTATTCCGTCAGCGGCCTGCCCACCGCCCGGGGCACCTTCGTCTGGGATGACATCACCGACGGGGAGCTGGGGTGGGCCGGCGTGGGTCAGGGCCGGGACCAGGTGAACCCCTGCGCGCTGATGTGTTTCATGGGGGCTGTGGCCGACGGCGGCAGGGCGGCCAATCCCTATCTCATTGAAAAGACCGTCAGCGCTCTGGGCATTCCCTCCCTGCCCCGGCTCTTCACCGGCAGGACCGGCCGGCTGATTGCTGCTGCCTCGGCGGAGGCCCTGGCGGAGATGATGGCGGAGAATGTGGAAAAGACTTACGGCACCGGCCGTTTTCCCAACATGGACATTTGCGCCAAGTCCGGCACCGCTGAAGTAGGCGAGGGAAAGACGCCTCATGCGTGGTTCACGGGCTTCCTGCGGAATGAGGACGCCCCCTACGCCTTTGTGGTGCTGGTGGAAAACGGCGGCGGCGGCAGCTCCGTGGCGGGCACCGTGGCCGGCCGGGTGCTGGACGTCATGGTCAACGGCTATTGACCCATCCAAAAGAGAACCACGCCGCGCACTTTTTGGGTGCGCGGCGTGGTTTTTCTCCTGTGGTTCAGCCTTTGAATTACACATACAGCTCCCGCACGGCGCTGGAGTCGGCGGGCATGGGAGGGTCGGGCGGGTCGTGGGGGCCGTCCCGCCAGGCCAGAAATTTGGGGGCCACCTGTGGGAAGAGGGCCAGAGAGAGGACGTCCTCGTCGGACTTGGCGATATCACGGAATTCCTCCCGGTACTTGGGGATCTCCGGCTCCAGCAGGTCCGCCGGGCGGCAGGTGACGACCTCCTCCGGCGCGATGCCGGCCTTGGCCCGGACGGCCTCGTTCACCTCGCCGGGGAGCTTGCCGTACTCGCCCCGGAGCATGGCCTTGGACTCCTTGGTGAAGGTCTTGTACCGCTCTCCGGAGATGATATTCATCACCGCCTGGGTGCCTACGATCTGGCTGGATGGGGTCACCAGGGGCGGATAGCCGAAGTCCTTCCGGACCCGGGGGATCTCCGCCAGGACGTCATAGTATTTGTCCTCCTTCCCGGCCTGCTTGAGCTGGGAGATGAGGTTGGAGAGCATGCCGCCGGGCACCTGGTACAAAACAGGGTTGGCGCCCACGTTCAGCACCACGGGATCCAGGGCGCCGTCGCTTTTCAGCCGCTGGGCCACCTTGCGGAAGTGGGCGGCGGGGGCGCTCATCTTGTTCAGGTCCAGCCCGGTGTCCCGGACCGTGCCCTGGAGGGTGGCCACCAGGGACTCCGTGGTGGGCTGGGAGGTGCCGTTGGCCAGGGGGGAGAGGGCGGTGTCCACGATGTCCACGCCGGCCATGGCGGCCATCAGCAGCACCATGTCGCCGGTGCCGGTGGTGTTGTGGGTGTGGAGATGGATGGGCACGGACACCGTCTCCTTGAGCCGCTTGACCAGGGAGTAGGCCTCCATGGGCAGCAGGAGGTTGGCCATGTCCTTGATGCAGATGACATCGGCGCCCCGCTGCTCCAATTCCTTGGCCAGCTTGACGAAGTAATCCTCGTCGTGGATGGGGGAGATGGTGTAGCTCATGGCCGCCTCCACCATGCCGCCGTACTTCTTGGTGGACTGGATGGCCTGCTCCAGGTTCCGGATGTCGTTGAGGGCGTCGAAGATCCGGATGATGTCGATGCCGTTTTCGATGGACTTGCGGCAGAAGGCGTCCACCACATCGTCGGCGTAGTGCTTGTAGCCCAGGATGTTCTGGCCCCGGAAGAGCATCTGGAGCTTGGTGTGGGGCAGAGCCTTCCGCAGCTGCCGCAGCCGTTCCCAGGGGTCTTCATTCAAAAAGCGCATGCAGGCGTCGAAGGTGGCGCCGCCCCAGCACTCCAGGGACCAGTAGCCGATGGCGTCCAGGGCCTCGCAGGCGGGGAGCATCTCCTCCAGGCGCATCCGGGTGGCAGCCTGAGACTGGTGGGCGTCCCGGAGAATGGTGTCGGTGATGTACAGGGGCTTATCCGATAAGAATTCCATAGCTGACCTCCCTTAGCCGAAGAGGGAAATGAGGACGCCGGCGGCGATGGCGGAGCCGATGACGCCGGCCACATTGGGACCCATGGCGTGCATCAGGAGGAAATTGCCGGGGTTGGCCTCCTGCCCCACCTTCTGGGATACCCGGGCGGCCATGGGCACGGCGGACACGCCGGCGGAGCCGATGAGGGGATTGATCTTCTCCTTGAGGAACAGGTTCATGAACTTGGCCAGCAGCACGCCGCCGGCGGTGCCGAAGCCGAAGGCCACGATGCCCATGGCCAGGATGGCCAGGGTCCGGGGGCTGAGGAAGGTGGTGCCGGTGGCGGTGGCGCCCACGGAGACCCCCAGGAAGATGGTGACGATGTTGATGAGCTCGTTCTGCGCCGTCTTGCTGAGCCGGTCGGTGACGCCGCACTCCCGGAACAGGTTGCCCAGCATCAGGCAGGCAATGAGCGGCGCCGCGGAGGGCACCAGCAGGGCCACAAAAATGGTCACCACGATTGGGAAGACGATCTTTTCCTTCTTTGAGACCTCCCGCAGGGGCTTCATGACGATCTTGCGCTCTTCCTCAGTGGTCAGCAGCTTCATGATGGGCGGCTGGATCACCGGCACCAGAGCCATGTAGGAGTAGGCCGACACGGCAATGGGTCCCAGCAGAGCCGGGGCTAACATGACGGTGACG
>CALWXI010000132.1 GCA_944385455.1 uncultured Oscillospiraceae bacterium
GTCCACGACCTTCTTGAAGCCGGCGATGTTGGCGCCCACCACCAGGTCGCCGGTGACGCCGCACTCCACGGAGGCATCCTAGATGTTGTGGAAGATGTTCACCATGATCTGCTGCAGCTTGGCGTCCACTTCCTCGAAGGTCCAGCTGTAGCGCATGCTGTTCTGGCTCATCTCCAGAGCGCTGGTGGCCACGCCGCCGGCGTTGGCCGCCTTGGCGGGGGCGAAGAGCAGTCCGGCCTTCTGGAAGATCTGGATGGCCTCGGGGGTGGAGGGCATGTTGGCACCTTCCGCCACGGCAATGGCGCCGCCCTTGACGATGTGCTCGGCAGCCTCGGCGTCAATCTCATTCTGGGTGGCGCAGGGCAGGGCGATGTCGCAGGGGATGGACCAGATGCCGCGGAAGCCCTCGGTATAGGTGCTGCCGGGGACACGGTCGGCGTATTCCTTGATGCGGCCGCGATGGCCCAGCTTGATGTCCTTCACCACGTCCAGCTGGATGCCGTTGGGATCGTGGATATAGCCGTTGGAGTCGCTGAGGGCCACCACCTTGCCGCCCAGCTGGGTGGCCTTCTCGGTGGCGAAGATGGCCACGTTGCCGGAGCCGGAGATCACCACGGTCTTGCCGGAGAAGCTGTCATTCTTCATGCACTTGAGCATCTCCTGGGTGAGGTAGCACAGGCCGTAGCCGGTGGCCTCGGTACGGGTCAGGGAGCCGCCGTAGGTCAGGCCCTTGCCGGTGAGGACGCCCGCCTCGTGGGCGTCGCGGATGCGGCGGTACTGGCCGAACAGATAGCCGATCTCGCGGCCGCCCACGCCGATGTCGCCGGCGGGGACGTCGGTGAACTGGCCGATGTGGCGGTAGAGCTCCGTCATGAAGCTCTGGCAGAAGCGCATGACCTCGGCGTCGCTCTTGCCCTTGGGATCGAAGTCGCTGCCGCCCTTGCCGCCGCCGATGGGCAGGCCGGTGAGGCTGTTCTTCAGGATCTGCTCGAAGCCCAGGAACTTCAGGATGGACAGGTTCACCGTGGGATGGAACCGCAGGCCGCCCTTGTAGGGGCCGATGGCGGAATTGAACTGCACACGGTAGCCGCGGTTGACCTGAACATGGCCCTTGTCGTCCATCCAGGGCACCCGGAAGGTGATGACGCGCTCGGGCTCCACAAAAGATTCGATGATGCCGTTGGCCTCGTACTCAGGGTGCTTATCCACGATCATATCCAGGCTCTCCAGGACCTCCAGAACGGCCTGCTGGAATTCCTTCTGGTCGGGGTCGCGAGCGACCACCTGATCGTAAACTCTCTGAAGATACTCACTTTTCAACATAATCCATGCCTCTTTCCTTGCAGTTTAACTTGGGAATGGTACTTTCTGACACAAATAATAACGAAATCACGGGATTTTGTACAGCATTCATTTTTCCTAAAATCTCAAGAGGTAATACCTTATATTTTTTCTGTTTTGAACAAAAAAACGGCCGGAAACCGCCCTCGCGGACGTTCCGGCCGTCTTTTGTTTGTGATGGGTCGGGATCTCAGACGGGGTCCATGGCCTGCCGAAGGGTGTCTGTCAGGGCGCCCTCAAAGATACGGGTGGCGTGGCCGTGGAGGGTCTCCAGGCCGCCGGCGGAGAGGGTGCAGGGCACGTTGCCGCCCATGGACAGGTCCATGTCCAGGATATACTTGACCTCCGGGTCCTGGGGAGCATTCGGCGCCTGGGCTTTGATGCGGCCGGGGCCGGCGTGGATCTTGGCCTGGCAGCTGGAGTCCAGCTTCACCGTCAGGTCACAGGCGCAGCTGAGGAAGTTCTCCTCCGGCAGGCCGGATTCCCGCATGGGGGCGGTGTAGGACGGGGCGATGAGCTCCGTCCAGTCCGTTCCCTCCAGATCCAGCCGCTTTCGGGAGAGGATGTTCACGTACCGCAGGCCCACCCGCTGAAAATAAGCGGGCTGGTAGATTTTGATGAAGGAGGCCAGGGGCTTGTCCAGATGACGGGCGAACTCCTCCCAGCCGGGATAGGTCAGGGTGGACAGGGCAATGAAGTCCCGGGTGAGGTTCAGCTTCCAGTGCCCATCGGCGGAGAGAAAGTGGTAGTTGGTGATGGGGGGCTGCTGCTCCACCTTGGGGTTGGGGCCGCCCAGACCGGTGATCCGGGGAGCGGCATTGTCCTGCCGCCGGACGTACTGGGGGAAATCGTCCCGGATGGCCTCCTGAAAGTCCGCGGGCTCCACGGTGTTGATGGTGAGAATGGTGGGGAAGCGCAGCTGGCAGATGACCTCGTGGACGGGGGCATTGCGGTAGTGCGTCCGGGGATGATCGGAAAACAGCATATTGAGATGCTCCTTTGTGGATAAAATGGCGGATCTGGGCGGCATTCCGGGCCGCGCTCGTTCTCTGTCATTGTAGCGCCAAAGGAGGCAAAAGTCAATCAGAGGTAAAACCGGTGGCACCCGATGGTGAGGAGGTACGTGCGGTTGGCATTGATCCACGTTCCCTGGGAAAGGGCGGGGGCGTAAAAGTACAGCGCGTCTCCGGCGGTGTTCTCCCCGTCCAGGGCCCGCTTCGCCGCCTCCACGGACAGGGCGGCGGGCTGCTGATAGACCGTGCCGTTGGACACCGGCTCAAACTGGACGCCGTGGTTCCGGTCGAAGATCACGGCGGGGATGGTGTCGGGGAATGCTGCGTCTCCGGTGCGGTTGAGCACCACGTTGCCAACGGCGATCTGGCCCTCCAGCACCTCGCCCCGGCTCTCGGCGCTGATGATCCGGGAGAGCCAGTAGAGATCCGCGGCGTCGTGGTCGGCGTCCGGAGAGGTCACCGCCGCGCCGCCGAAATAGCGGTCCCATTCCGCCGCGCCGCCCAGCAGCTCCGCCACCAGACGCAGCGGCACGTAGGTCCGGCCGTTTTGCACATAGACCTTTCCGGCGTAAACGGCGGCGTCCAGGGAGACGGTGCCCGCCGCCGGGTCGGCGGTGAGGGTGGCGTCCGCTCCGTCGGCCACCGCCGTGCGGGTCTTGCTGTCCCAGGAGAGCTCCCAGCCGCCGAAGGCGTCCAGCAGGCTCCGCAGGGGGACGTATGTAACGCCGGATTCCAGATAGGCGGTGCCTTCCAGCGCTGAGCCGTCCACCTGCACCGGCACCGTCCGGGCGCCCAGGGCGGGAACAGACAGCGCCGCGGCGGCGGTGATGCCGCACAGAGAGGCCAGCACGGCCCGCTTCCATCGTAGATTCATGGGGGTTCTTCCTTTCTTTGTGAGTCTTGCCTTCCAGCATACCCAAGGTCCTGCCGAAAAGGCAACCCTCAAAACCTGGAAGGGTTGGAAGGCCGTGGCCCCCTTGACAGAAAGCGGCGGGCAGGATACAATATCGAT
>CALWXI010000133.1 GCA_944385455.1 uncultured Oscillospiraceae bacterium
CAGAGTGTCCTCCTTCTGGACCTTCTTGCCCATGAAGTCGCCGGTGTTGATGATATAGCAGGCCACGTTCTTCTCCGCCACCAGCTTCTTGAACTTCTCATAGTCGTTGGCCAGGGGATAGGTGCGGAAGGGGTTGGCGTAGGGTTCCACCACCAGGGCGTTGGGGTCCACGCCCTCCTTCAGCCGCTCGGCGCTGGAGCGCTTGGTGGCCAGGGTGGCGCCCATGACGGAGGCCAGGGACGCGCCCTTGAGCTTCACGATGGGGGGGATGGTGGGGTCCTTCATGATCCAGAAGATGGCGTTGACCGGGGAGTCGATCTTATCCACCCGGTTGGGGGACCACAGCTTGGACTTGATGGCCCGGCCGTTGCCGTTGCGGATGTCCTCGGTGACGCAGACGATCTTGCCGTCCTCATCCAGCGTGGCGGAACAGTTCTGCACCGTCAGCAGGTACTTGTTGTCTGGCGCGTCCACGGGGTAGTCGGAGGTCTTGTCAAAGTAGGTGGGCTCCAGGGCCACGGAGGCGCAGGTGTCGGTGTTGATGACGAAGGCGTCGTCGTGGAGGACCTTGATGGCGGGATACTTGCCCCCGTGCTTGGCGTGGGTCAGGGTGGACTTGCCGGAGCCGCTGAGGCCGAACACCGCCGCTACATATTTGCTGCCGTCATCCAGGGTATATTCCTTCTGGCCGCCGTGGCAGGAGGCGTAGCCGTTGCGGTTGGCGATGGCCCAGGCCAGGGTCAGCGTGCCCTTCTTGTGCTCGCCGAAGTAGCGCATGCCCAGGATGGCGGCGCAGTTGGTGTCGGTGTTGAAGTAGCACAGGCATTTGGGATCGCATACGTCCTCCTGGCCCGGCGCGCCGGTCCACTGGGGATCGGAGAAGATGTAAATGTCCGGTTCCTTGCCGTCGCCAACGGGACGGGAGGCCTTGTACATCTTCACATACTCATCGGACTGGTACTGGAAGTTCAGCATCCAGTTATACAGCAGGTTCTCCTCTCCCTCGGGGATCAGAAGGTGGGCCTTGACCATGAATTCAGGATCCAGACCGATGAACACCTCGGCGTGATACATGGTTTTCCAGCGGGTGTCGTACACCGCGTCCATCAGGATTTTGTCCAGGGCGGTGGTGTTGACGCCGGGCTTTCCGGTGATGCGCCGGGCAGGGGCATAGCGGCCGGTGATGGAACCGTCATTGAAGAGGAGCACCTTGGCGTCCGGCTCCAGGCCGAATTCCTCGCCGCGGTAAACGGGCATGTCAGTAACCACAGTGCCGGGGGAGTTTTTGGCCAGATCATAGGCCTCCCGCAGGGAGTTGACCTTGATGACGTTGTTGCCGTAGAAGGGAGCCTCGATGATGGAACGGGTCTTGGCAAATCCCACCTTTCCGGGGCCGATTTCCGCTCTGGGGTAATAGGCTTTCGTAGACATACGCGTATCCTCCTGTCATGATGATGTGGATCCTGTCAAAAAAAGAGGGTTATTTTATAATATGATACCGCAATTTTGACAAAAAAGCAAGCAAAAAAACGTTTACTTACCAGCTTCTGACAGAACGGCGGAAAGCTTGGAAAAATCCTCCAGAGTCAGCCGCTCGCCGCGCACATCGGAACTGAAGCCGCAGCGGCGGATGGCTTCCTGCACAGTTTCCCGGCTGTATCCGGGCAGCGCGGCGGCAAGGCTGTTGGCCAGGGTCTTGCGCCGCAGCAGGAAAGCGCCCCGGACGCAGCGGAAAAAGAAGTCCTCGTCCGCCACCTCCACAGCGGGGCGGTCCCGGCGGACGCAGCGCAGCACGGCGGAGGTGACTTTGGGGGCGGGAAGGAATTTTTCCCGGGGCACGTCAAAGAGGAGCTCCGTCTCCATATGATATTGCAGAAACAGGGAAAAAGAACCGCCCTGGCTGCTGCCCGGCGGCGCGGAGAGCCGCTGGGCCACCTCCTTCTGGATCAGCACCGTGACGGTGCGGAAGCAGGGGGTCTCCACCAGCTTCGTCAGCACGGGGGTGGTGATGTTGTAGGGGAGATTGGCGCACACGATGGGGGTGAGGCCCTGGAACTTCTCCGCGGCCAGGGCGGTGAGGTCCAGTTTCATAGCGTCCCCGGGGACGATCTCCACATTGGAGTAGGGGGCCATGGTCTCCGCCAGAACTGGGAGCAGGGACTTGTCCAGCTCCACGGAGACCACCTTGCCCGCCCGCCGGGCCAGCTCCGCCGTCAGGGGGCCGATGCCCGGACCGATCTCCAGCACCCCGCAGGACGCGTCGGCCCGGGAAGCCGCGGCGATGTCCGCGGGGATCTGAGGATCGATGAGAAAGTTCTGTCCCATGGACTTGGAAAAGCGGAAGCCGTGGCGCCCCAGCAGCTCCCGAATGGTATCATAGTCGCAAAGATTCATGGCAGTGCCGCCTTTCCGGGGGGATCCCCGCCGTCTGTCAAAGATGTGACCAGTATAGCAAAGAAAGGAAGATTTGAAAAGCCCCGGAAGGGAAGAGTCCCTCCGGGGAATGCCGGCAGGACCGGAGACGAAAGTCTCCGGTCCTGCTTCGGATGCCGCCAACACTGTTTTTGGGAACAACCGCCGGGCCAGACAAGCGCCGGCCAAGCCTACCGCGGCACCAAGCACCGCCCCGCCCAGCACGTCGCTGGGCCAGTGGACATACAGATAGAGCCTGGAAAACGCCAGGATCAGGGCCGCCGCCAGAGCGGGCTTCCGCAGCGGGCTGCCGGAGGCCTTCAGGGCAAAAGCCGCCGCAAAGGAGACGGCAGTGTGGCCGGAGGGAAAGGAAAAATCCCCGGGCGGGGGAATCAGCAGATCCACAGCCTGGACGGTGAAAGGCCGCAGGCGGCCCACCAGGGGTTTGAGCAGCAGGTTGCATGATACCAGATTCAGCACCAGGGCACAGCTCAGGGCGATACCGTGGCGGCGCTGGCGGCGCAGCAGCAACAGCACCGCCGCCAGCACGATCCAGATCTCGCCGTGGTCGCATAGCCGGGTGAGGGCGGGCATCACCGTATCCAGAAGGCCGCACCGCAGGTGCAGCTGGATCCAGTCCAGTACCGCCAGCTCCAATGACTGCATGGGAAACATCCTCCTTTATCGTTGGCAGATCGCAGACGATCTCCGGGAGGGGGATCCTCCCGGAGATCGCGAAGCATTACGCACTCAGCAGTCCCAGACTCACCAGGAATTCCTGCGCCACTTCGTCCACAGTGCGGCCCATGACGTCCACCTGGTACGTCAGTTCCGCCATCTGGTCGGTGGAGATGTTGCCGGTGAGCTGCTCCAGGATGCCCTCCAGCTCGGGGTACTGCTCCAGAACGTCGCCCCGGACCACGAACATGCCGAAGTAGTCGGGGAAGAAGCTCTTGTCGTCCTCCAGCACCTTCAGACCCACCTTGCGGTTGAGGCCGTCGGTGGTGTAGACCACGGCCACATCGAAGCTGCCGTTTTCAATGGAGGCGTACTTGAGGCCCATGTCCACGCCCACATGGTCCTGGAAGGTCAGGCCGTAGAACTCCACAAAGGGGTTGAACTTCATGCTGCCCTCCTGGGTGAAGAACTCCTGCTCAGCGCCGAAGGTCAGCTCCCCGGCCACGGGGATGAGATCGCTGATGGTCTCCAGGCCGTATTCCTCTGCCAGCGTTTCGGGTACGCCGATGGCGTAGGTATTCTCAAAGCCCAGCTTTCCCAGCACGTGGAGATCATAGTCCGCCAGGGCCTTTTCCTTGACGTAGTCGTAAATGGTCATGCCCTCTGGCACATCGGGGGTGTCCTGATGGAAGAACGTGGTCAGCAGGGTGCCGTCGTAGGAGATCATCAGGTCGCAGGTGTGGCCGTCGTCCTTCAGGGCGTTCCAGTTGTTCACCTGGGACATCTGATCCTGGATGGTGACGGTGAGGTCCGTCTGATCCTCCACCAGCATCTTCACCATGTGATGCATCAGCTGGGTCTCAGAGTAGTCGCCGTCGTAGAGCATGATGTCGCCGGAGCCGCCCCTGCCGTAAGGCAGCAGCAGGCAGAAGGCCACCAGGATGGCCGCAACGGGGATCCACATGGTCTTGGATCCGCCCTTGTTCTTACGCATCTGGCCTTCGAACCAGCTCATCACCAGGTCCAGCACCACGGCGATGACCATCAGTACGCCGGTGGCCGTCAGCACCAGCTTCATATCCATGATGCGGATGGCCTGCGTGATGACGCCGCCCAGGCCGCCGCCGCCCACGAAGGCCGCGAACACAGCGGTGCCGATGGCGTTGACCACGGCGATGCGGATGCCGGTGAACACGGTGGGGAAGGCCAGGGGAAATTCCACCATCAGCACCCGGTAGGATTTGCTCATGCCCATACCCCGGGCGGCTTCCTTGACGCCGGGATCCACCTCCTGAAGGCCCAGGCAGGTGTTCTGGACAATGGGCAGCAGGGAGTAGAGGGTGATGCTGATGATGACCGTCAGCTTGCCGGGGTCCAGCACCACCATGATGATGCCCAGCAGCGCCAGGGAGGGAATGGTCTGCAGCAGGTCCACCACCCGCAGAATCACGGGCCGGACCCGGCGGGACACATAGGCCCAGATGCCCAGGGGCAGTCCCACGGCGATGGAGAGGATGCTGGCTGCCAGCACGATGAACAAATGTTCCAGAATGGTGCTCCAGCTCATTTGCCCGCCTCCTTCCTGAGGCCTCTGGGCGTGACTTTCTTTTGCAGCAGATCAATGCCCAGGCCGAAGAGGATGGCCAGGATGGCCGCGGGGATGGCACCCAGCAGGATCAGCGTGTTGTTGTTGGAGGTGGTGCCCCGGTAGACGAAGGTGCCCAGGCCGCCCTTGCCGATCATGGCTGACAGCACCGCCCAGGAGACGGTGTAGATGGTGGCCATCCGGAGTCCCGCCACGATGACCGGCATGGCCAGGGGCAGCTCCACCCGTACCAGGGTCTGGAGAGGGGACATGCCGCAGCCCTTGGCTGCCTCGACATATTTGCCCTCCACCTCCAGGATGCCGGTGTAGGTGTTTTTCAGCACCGGAAACATGGCGTATACGCTCAGTGCCACAATGACGGTGGCATAGGTGTCTCCCCAGCAGATGTACAGCACACCGATAAATACCAGGCCGGGAATGGTCTGGAAGATGGAAAGCAGCGGGATGACGATACCGGAGAGCTTGGGGACCCGGGAGAGCAGGATGCCGCCCAGAAGCCCCGCCGCAAAGCCGCAGACCACAGCCGCCAGCACGAACAGCATGTGGGTCCAGATGGCCATGCCCAGCTCGGCACCATAGTCGCGCAAGAGGGTCTGCAACGTTTCGATCATTTGGCATCCCCCCACAGGTTCTCCGCCACGGAGCGGGCAACGCTGGTTTTGGTGACGATGCCGGCGATGGTGTCGTCCTCATTGAGGACCACCACGTAGCCTGCGCCGGAGTCCAGCAGATAGTCAAAGGATTCCCGGGCTTCGTCGCCCACCCGGACGGTCCGGGCGGTCTGGCGCACCAGGGGTTCGATGCTGGTGAGGCCCTGGCCCCAGTGGCGGATGTCGCCGATGGAGACGGTGCCCACATAGCGGTGGTCCGCGTCGGTGACCAGCAGGGTGTCCACGCTGCCCCGGGCCATCCGTTCGGCACACTCCAGCACGCCCCGGTCCTTCTTGACGCTGAACACGTTGGTGCGCATGAAACTCTCCACCTTGGAGGGAGCGGGAGTCTCGGGGGAGTGCTTGCCCAGGAAGTTGCGCACCAGATCGTTGGCGGGGTGCTCCAGCATCTCCTCGGGAGAGGCCATCTGGATCACTTGGCCGCTCTCCATGAAGATGATGACATCCGCCAGCTTCAGCGCCTCGCCCATGTCGTGGCTGACGAAGACGATGGTCTTGCCCAGCTTCTGCTGAATGTTCTTCACCTCGTCCTGCAGCACCTCACGGGTCATGGGATCCAGAGCGCTGAAGGGCTCATCCATCAGCACGATGGGGGGAGAGGCCGCCAGGGCCCGCAGGACGCCGATGCGCTGCTGCTGGCCGCCGGAGAGCTCCGAGGGGTACTTTTCTGCGTACTGTTCCATGTGGACCATCTTCAGAAGGTCCCGGACGATCTCGTCGCAGCGGGACTTGTCGTACTTGAGCAGCTTGGGCACCACACAGATGTTCTGGGATACGGTCATGTTGGGGAAGAGACCGATCTGCTGGATGACGTAGCCGATGTGCCGGCGCAGCGCTACTTTATCGGTGCTCTTGATGTCGCTGCCGTCGATGGAGATGGTGCCCTCGTCGATGTCGATGAGGCGGTTGATGGTCTTGAGGGTGGTGGTCTTGCCGCAGCCGGAGGGGCCGATGAGCACCACGAACTGTCCGTCGGGGATGGTGAAGTTCAGATCCTTGAGAATGGGGGTCTTTCCGTAGCTTTTGGAGACGTGTTCAAATTGGATCATAGGGCGTTCACTCCTTTGTTGTGACCAGATGGTATGCGGCCTCCGCGGCGGAGGGACAGCCCACCAGGACGATGACGTCTCCAGCGTACAGCTCCGCGTAGGGACCGGGGGACAAGATCACGGTCTGCCCCCGGCGGATGGCTACGATGGTTCCGCCGGTGGACTGCCAGAATTTCAGGGCGCCGATGCTTTTTCCGATGAGAGGGGAATCCTTGGGAACGGCCACTTCGTAGTTGGGGAAGGGTTCATTGGCGGCGGCGAAGGTTTCGCGGCTTTTGATGAGTCTGCCCACAAGATCGGTCAGGCGGCGGTTGAGGTCGCCGTACTCGTTGAGTACGTCCTTGAGCTGGAGCTGCAGGGACCGCACGTCCGCGCCCTCTTCAAAGTTTTCGATGTACCGCCGGGCGCTGTCCGCGGAGAGGACCACGGCTCCGCTCTGGGGCTTTACCTCCACCACCTTCATGTCTGAAAGCAGACGCAGTGCCCGCCGGATGGTCTCAGGAGAAACGTTGTATTCCGAGGCCATGACGGAGCGGCCGTAGATGCGGCTGCCTTCTTCCAGTTCGCCTCTGGCGATACGCCCCGCCAGGTCCCGGGCGATCTGCAGGTATTGGGAGGGCACCACCGTTCGTTGCATGTGGATCACCGCTTTCTGTTGCAATCTGGTGCTATTATACACTGACAACTCTGAAAAGTAAATAGGGATGGCAGTTAAAATTTTGTAAACAGATGGTGACAATTTGGATACGGACAAAAAACGCCCGGAACTTCGGATAGAAGTTCCGGGCGCGGGAAAACCGTTTTTCAGCTGTGAGAAGCCTCATACCGCTTGAGGAATGCCACCAGGGCCTCCACGCCCTCCCGGGGCATGGCGTTGTAGATGGAGGCGCGCAGGCCGCCCACGCTTTTGTGGCCCTTGAGGTTGTCGAAGCCTGCGGCCTTGGAGGCGGCCACCACGTCGGCATCCTGCTCCTTGGAGGGGGTGACAAAAGGCACGTTCATCAGCGACCGGTCCTCCTTGCGTACAGCGCCTGTGAAAAGCTTGCTCTGGTCCAGGAAGTCGTAGAGAATGGCGGCCTTTTCCCGGTTGCGCCGGTCCATGGCCTCCAGGCCGCCGTGAGCGAGCAGGTACCGGAACACCTTGCCGCAGCAGTAGATGGCCCAGCAGTTGGGGGTGTTGTAGAGAGAGTCGTTGTCGGCATGGGTCTTGTAGCTGAGGTAGGTGGGCACGAAGGCGGGCAGGTCGTCCCGCAGCAGGTCCTCCCGGATGATGACCACGGCCATGCCGGCGGGGCCCACATTCTTCTGCACGCCCGCCCAGATGAGGCCGTACCGGCTCACGTCGCAGGGGCGGGAGAGGAACATGGAGGACTGGTCAGACACCAGCACCTTCCCCTGAGTGTCGGGCAGCTGGAAGAAGGTGGTGCCGTTGATGGTCTCATTTTCGCAGATGTAGACGTAGTCCGCATTTTCCGGGATCTCCAGGTGGGAGCAGTCAGGGATGTAGGAAAAGTTTTGATCGGCAGAGGAGGCCGCGATCTGCACCTGGCCGTACTTCTGCGCTTCCTTGATGGCCTTTTTGGACCATGCGCCGGTCTCCACATAGCAGGCGACCCCGTTTTTCATCAGGTTCATGGGCACCATGGCAAACTGCGTGGTCCCGCCGCCCTGGATGAAGAGCACCTTGTAATTGTCCGGGATGCCCATCAGCTTGCGCAGATCCGCTTCGGCCTCGTCCCGGATCTGCTGGAACACCTTGGAGCGGTGGCTCATTTCCATGACGCTCATACCGCTGCCCCGGTAGTTGAGCAGTTCGGCGGCGATGTCCTCCAGGACCTCCTCAGGCATCATGGCCGGACCCGCGGAAAAGTTATAGGTTCTTCCGTATTTCATATGCATCCTCCGTCATGGCGTGGATTTGAAGCGGCGGACAGCTCTCCGCCGGGAACGCCGGAATTTCTATCAGTATACGCCGCCGCGGCGGC
>CALWXI010000134.1 GCA_944385455.1 uncultured Oscillospiraceae bacterium
GTCAGCACCGCCAGAGCGGGACGGAACCGGCGGACCTGCTCCTCCATCCGCGCCGCGCTGGCATTGGCGGTCAGCGCCGCCACCCGCAGCCCCAGCTGCTCCGCCACGTCCAGGGTTTGCCGCCCAATGGAACCGGTGGAGCCCAGTATGGAAATCCTATTCGCCATAAGCTCATCCTATCTCACAAATTTAAACACGATCTCAATGACCGGCGTGACGAACAGCACGCTGTCGAACCGGTCCAGCACGCCGCCGTGCTCCAGAAACAGATGTCCGTAGTCCTTGATGCCGAACTCCCGCTTGATGAGCGAGAAGCTGAGATCCCCGATCTGCGCCACTACACTGCAGAAAAGGCCAAGCAGGATCATGGCCGCATAGCTGTTGACGATGCCGGCGTCGAACCAGCGGTTCATCACCGCCGCGAAGATCACGCCGCCCAGTGCATTGCCCACCAAGCCGCCGATGGATCCCTCGATGGTCTTTTTCGGGCTGACCTTGGGAGCCAGCTTATGTTTGCCGAAAAAGCGTCCGGCGAAATAACCGCCCGTGTCGCTGAGGAAGCTGAACACAAACGGCAGCAGCAGACACACCCGGGGCACCCCTGCGTCTTCCATCCGGACAAAGGATCCAAAGGAGTAAGGGATCAGCATCACGGCGAATATGCTGGCGAGAATGTGCAGAAACGGCACTTCTCCCGCTTTCAAAATGGCGTAGAAAAACACCACGACCGCATAGAGGAACCAGAAAATCTCCAGATAGTCCGGCCGGTCGTAGTACCAAGTGATCGTAATCACCGCGCAGATCACTGTCCAGATATGGAGGAAGCTCCATTTGTCCGCTCCCACGACGCACTTCATCAGCTCCATGGCCGCGATGCCGGAGAGCAGGCTCAGCGCTGTCATCATCAAAATGGACGGCGCTCCCAACACGATATAGAACAGCAGCGGCAGTCCCACGGCGGAAACCAGCAGCCTCGATTTCATAGCCGCCCCTCCTCCCTGTTAAGGATTATTTCTTTACACCGCCGAAGCGGCGGTCTCTTTGCCGGTAGGCCTCGATGGCCCGCTTCAGCTCCGTCTCATCGAAGTCCGGCCACAGGGTATCCGTGAAATAGAACTCCGAATAAGCACACTGCCACAGCAGGAAATTGGACAGCCGCAGCTCTCCGCTGGGACGGATGATCAGCTCCGGGTCAGGGATGCCCCGGGAATCCAGACAGCTGGAAAAAAGCGCCTCGTCCAACTCTTCCGGCTTCCGCTCCCCGGCGGCGCACTCCGCCGCAAAACAGCGCACCGCCCGCAGGATCTCGTCCCGGCCGCCGTAATTGAGGCAGACGTTGACCTGAAAATCGCCCGCCGGCAAGTGGGCGGAGATCTCGTCCGTCTCATGAGCCAGCGCCCGCAGCTCCGGCGCAATAGGGGTCATGTCCCCGAAGAAACGAAGGCGGATGTGGTCCCGTTCCATGCTGTCCACGGCCTCCAGCAGATACCGCTTCAAAAGGCCCATGATGGCCCCCACCTCTTCGGCGGACCGCTTCCAGTTTTCCGTGGAAAAGGCATAGACCGTCAGGTATTCCACACCCAGATCCTTGCAGCAGGTGGCAATACGGCGGAAAGTCTCCGCACCCGCCTTATGGCCGGCAGTACGGGGCAGACCACGCTGCGTGGCCCAGCGGCCATTGCCGTCCATAATAATCGCAATATGGCGAGGCAGACGCTCCGTCTGCCCCGCCGTATCCTTCTTTTTCCAAATATTCGCCATCAGACCGCCATCAGTTCCTTCTCTTTTTTCGCCAGCAGCTCGTCCAGCTTTTTGCAGCTGTCGTCGGTGAGCTTCTGCAGGTCCTTTTCCGCCTGCTTCATCTCGTCCTCCGTGATCTCAGAAGTCTTTTCCAGCTTCTTGAAATGCTCGATGGCATCCCGGCGGATATTGCGGATGGCCACCTTTCCGCTTTCCGCATACTTGCGGATCTGCTTGACCAGCTCCCTGCGGCGCTCCTCTGTCAGCTGAGGGAAGTTCAGGCGGATGCTCTTGCCGTCATTTTGGGGATTGATGCCCAAATCCGAGTTCTGGATGGCCTTCTCAATGGATTTAAGCGCGGAACCATCCCAGGGTGCGATCACCAGAGAACGGGGATCCGGAGAGGAAACGGCCGCGATCTGCTGGATGAGCATGGGACTGCCATAGTAGTCCACGGTGATGCGGTCCAGTACGGCGGCGTTGGCCCGCCCTGCCCGCACAGAGGCGAAGTCTGCGGCCACGGAGTCGATGCTCTTGCCCATTTTGGTCTCATATACCTTGTATTCGTCCTTCAACATTGCAAAGTCCTTCCTTTCACAGCTCAGTTATGGGAGGTGCGCATCCGCGCGGTCAGTCACCGACGATGGTACCTACTTTTTCGCCGCAGATCGCCCGGATAATATTCTTCGGGTCCTTCAGAGCAAACAGCAGAACCGGGATCTGATTGTCCATGGAGAGCGAGGTAGCCGTGGAATCCATGACCATCAGATGCTGGGCCAGGACCTCATCATAAGTGATGGAATCATACTTCACGGCGCTGGGATCCTTTACCGGATCCGCACTGTAAACGCCATCCACATTCTTGGCCAGCAGGATCACATCCGCATTGATCTCTGCGGCCCGCAGCACGGCAGCGGTATCCGTGGAAAAGTAGGGATTGCCTGTGCCGGCTCCGAAGATCACCACGCGCCCCTTTTCCAGGTGCCGGATGGCCCGGGAGCGGATATACGGCTCTGCCACAGCCCGCATCTCCACAGCTGTCTGGACACGGACGGGAATGCCCTTCTGCTCACATACGTCCGCCACAGCCAGACAGTTCATCACTGTGGCCAGCATGCCCATATGGTCGGCCCGGGTGCGCTCCATCTTGCCGCCGCTGTTTTTGGCACCGCGCCAGAAGTTGCCGCCGCCCACCACCAGGCCCACCTGGACCCCCATGTCCAGGCACTCCTTGATGACGTCGCACACCTGGCCGATGACCTCAAAGTCCAGACCGGTATGCTTCTCGCCGGCCAGAGCCTCACCGCTGATCTTCAGCAGTACGCGCTGATAAACAGGTTTTACCATGTTCAAGCCTCCGTTTGGATGGGAATTTACACAGGTGTATTTTAACGTATTTTCCCGCATTTGCATAGGGGGTTCCGAAAAGATTTTCCCGAAAAAAACAGGGAACGGCATATGCCGCTCCCTGTTCCCCTCATGCTCCATCACAAGCCCGGTTCAAAAGGCCCGCCAGTTCGTCCCTGCCGACGCCTTTTTCCGCGGAAAAGGGCACCAGAGGGTCACTCTCCTTCAGCTCCAGCGTCTCCCGAATCAAAGCCAGCGCCGGTTCCACCTGACTTTTCTTCAGCTTGTCCAGCTTGTTGGCCACCACGATCTCCGGACAGCCGGTCTCCCGGAACCAGGAGTGCATGGTGACATCGTCCGCCGTGGGCCTGTGGCGGATGTCCACGATCAGCACACCGGTGGTGATGAAGCCGCTTTCATCCTGAAAGTAGCTCTCCATCAAGCGGCCCCAGCGCTCCTTTTCGGCCCTGGAGACCTTAGCATAGCCGTAGCCCGGCAGATCCACCAGATAGGCGCGCTGATCCACCAGAAAATAATTGATCTGCGTGGTCTTTCCCGGAGAAGCGCCCACATAAGCCAAATTCTTCCGGCACAGCAAACGGTTGATCACCGAGGATTTGCCCACGTTGGACCTGCCCGCAAAGGCAAACTGAGGCCGGCCGTCCCGCAGGAAATGCTCCCGGGTACCGGCGGAGCGCACAAACTCCGCCTTCTGAAAATTCAAGGCCATGCCGTACTCCTTACTGCCGCAGTCCCGCATCGCTGCCGGACGGATGTCCCACCGGCGCGAAGGCGGCTACCCGGTCCGTCATATCCTCCCGCACCGGTTCGCTCTCCTGGCACAGGATCTCGGCAAAGACCTGATCCACTGTCTCCACCGGCACAAACCGCAGAGCGGCGCGCACCGTCTGGTCGATCTCCTCCAGGTCACGGGTATTATCCTTCGGGAGGATCACCGTCCGCAGGCCGTTGCGCCGGGCAGCCATGGTCTTTTCCTTCAGGCCGCCGATGGGCAGAACCCGTCCCCGTAAAGTAATTTCACCTGTCATGGCATACCCTGCCTTGATCTTCCGTCCTGTCAGTGCGGAGAGCATGGCGGTAGCCATCGCGATACCCGCAGAAGGGCCGTCCTTTGGCACCGCTCCTTCCGGGAAATGGACATGGATATCCCGCGTCTTATAAAAATCCGGCTCGATGCCCAGCGCCGCAGCCCGGCTGCGCAGGCAGCTGAGCGCCGCCTGGGCGGACTCCTTCATCACATCGCCCAGATTGCCGGTGAGCTCCAGCTTGCCGGAGCCCTCCATGACATTGACCTCCACCTCCAGGATCTCTCCTCCGGCTTCCGTCCAGGCAAGACCATTCACCACGCCAACCTCCTCCTTGTCCGTATGGACAGCAGGCGGATAGGGCTGGCAATCCAACAGCTTCGGCAGGTCTTCTTCTGTCACGGTGATCCGCTTTACATCTCCCTTCAGCAGACGCATATCAGCCTTTCGGCAGATGGCGGCAAGGCGGCGCTCCAGAAGGCGGACACCGGACTCCCGGGTGTAGTCCCGAATAACGGCCCGCAGCACTTCGTCGCTGAGGCGCAACACACCCTTGCGGATGCCGTGCTGCGCCATCTGCTTGGGCAGCAGATGGCGGCGGGCAATCTGAAGCTTTTCTTCATCCGTATAGCTGTTGAGCCGGATGACCTCCATCCGGTCCAGCAACGGCCGGGGGATGGTATCCGTAGTGTTGGCTGTGGTAATGAACATGACTTTGGAGAGGTCCACCGGGATTTCCAGGAAGTGGTCCCGGAAGGAGCGGTTCTGCTCACTGTCCAGCACCTCCAGCAGCGCCGAAGCGGGATCCCCCCGGTAGTCGTTGCCCAGCTTGTCGATCTCATCCAGCAGCAGCAGCGGGTTCATGGCTCCGGAGCGGCTGATGGCCTCGATAATCCGGCCCGGCATGGAGCCTATGTAGGTCTTGCGGTGACCGCGGATATCCGCCTCGTCACGGACACCGCCCAGGGAGAGGCGGGCCAGCTTTCGGTTCAGCGCTCTGGCCACAGAAATGGCAATGGACGTTTTACCAACGCCCGGGGGACCCACCAGACACAGGATCTCCCCCTTCCCCTCCGGATTCATCTGCCGCACCGCGATGGTCTCCAGGATCCGCTCCTTCACCTTTTCCAAGCCAAAGTGGTCCTTTTCCAGAACCTTCCGGGCCATGTCCACGCTGAGGCGCTCCTTGGTGACGGTGTTCCACGGCATCTCCAGACACACATCCAGATAATTTCGGATCACAGCGCCTTCAGCGCTGCCGAATGGCTGCTTGGAGAGCTTATTCACTTCCTTGAGCAGAGACTTCTCCGTCTCCGGTGGCAGCTTCAGCGCCAGGATGCGCTGACGGTAGCCGTCAATCTCGTCGTCCCCGTCTTCCTCTCCCAGCTCATTTTGCAGTACCCGGATCTGGGTACGCAGAATCTGATCCCGCTGGCTGCGGGCCAGCTGATCCCGGACCTTGCCCTCCATCTCGTGCTCAAAGCCCAAAACGTTGCACTCCCGGGCCAGAAAACCGTTGAGCTTGCGCAAGCGGACAAAAGGAACCATTTCCTCCAGGATTTCCTGCTTGTCCGTATGGCGCAGCGCGATATTCTGAGCGATGAAGTCCGCCAGGTATCCCACATCCCGGCAATCCATCACCGTGGTGGCCACCTCTTCCGCCACTCCGCCGGCCAGCTCCACATATTCGCTGAAGAGATTCCATGTCTGACGCAGCAGCGCTTCCGTCCGGGGACTGCGGCGGAACGCCTCGCTGACTGCCGCCTCTTCCAACTCCTCCACATTGCCCTGAAGGAAGGGCGTGGCCTGCCACAGCCGGCGCAGGCGGGCCCGCTGCCGTCCCTCCACCATCACCCGGACGGAGGTGGCAGAGATCCGCAGGATCTGCGTGATATGGGAAACTGTGCCGATCTCATAGAGGTCTTTTTCCTCCGGCTGATTCACGCCGATCTCCCGCTGGGTCACCAGAAAGATCTCCTGGTCGGCTTCCATGGCCCGTTCCAGGGCCGCAATGGAGATGGGACGCTCCACGTCGAAGGTGAGATTCATATGGGGAAACACCGTCAGGCCGCGCAGAGCCAGAACGGGGATATTCAGAGTTGTCGGTTCCATATGGGGAATCGTTCCTTTCTTGGGTATCAAAAGCGAAAGGGGACGCCATGCGGGCGTCCCCTTGAAGTCCGGTCAGGACGCCGACTTAGGGGCGGAGCCGGAGGCAGGCTTGTCGCCCTTGCCGGTATTCAGTTTCACGGGATGAGTCACACGCTGAGGATCCCGGGTCAATTCCGGCTCCGCAGTCCCTTCCACACACTCCCGGGTGATGACCACCTTGGTAACCGTGGGGTCGGAGGGGATGTCGTACATGATCTCCGTGAGGATGCCCTCCATGACGGCCCGGAGGCCCCGGGCCCCGATATTTCGGGCAATGGCCTTGTCCGCGATGGCCTCCAGCGCCTCCGGCGTAAACTCCAGGTCCACGTCATCATACTCCAGCAGCTTCTTGTACTGCTTGACCAGAGCATTTTTCGGCTCCTGCAGAATGCGTACCAGATCCTCCCGGCGCAGTGCGTCCAGAGACGCGATCACCGGCAGGCGGCCCACCAGTTCGGGGATGATACCGAACTTCAGGATGTCGTGGGGCTGCACCTCCCGCAAGATGGCGGAGCGGTCCTCCTTCTTGCTTTGGACGCTGGCGCCGAAACCGATGCTCTTCTGGTCCAGCCGGCGCTCGATGATCTTGTCCAGCCCCTCGAAAGCGCCGCCGCAGATGAAGAGGATGTTCTTCGTGTTCATCTGAATGAACTCCTGGTGCGGGTGCTTCCGACCACCCTGAGGCGGCACGTTGGCCACAGTGCCCTCCACGATCTTCAGCAGGGCCTGCTGTACACCCTCACCGGAGACATCCCGGGTGATGGAAGTGTTTTCGCTCTTGCGGGCGATCTTGTCAATCTCATCCACATAGATGATGCCGTGCTCGGCCCGCTCCACGTCGAAATCCGCAGCCTGGAGCAGCCTCAGCAGGATGTTCTCCACATCGTCTCCCACATAGCCGGCCTCGGTGAGAGTGGTGGCGTCGGCAATGGCAAAGGGCACCTTCAAAATGCGGGCCAGCGTCTGGGCAAAGAGAGTCTTGCCGGAGCCTGTGGGACCCAGCATCAGGATGTTGCTCTTCTGGAGCTCCACATCCTCGCCGCCGCCGTAAAATATCCGCTTATAGTGGTTATATACCGACACGGACAGCGCCACCTTGGCCGCATCCTGGCCGATGACATATTGATCCAGCACCGCCTTGATCTCCTTGGGCGTGGGCAGCTGATCCGGCATATCCTCCAGTGGAGCCGCGTCCTCCTCAAATCCGTCGCTGAGGATGCTCATGCAGAGCCGCACGCACTCATCACAAATCCGCACACCGGGACCCTGGATCATGCGGTGGACCTGATTTTCATGCTTGCCGCAGAAGGAACACCGCAGTGTCTTCTTGCCGTCGTCGTTCATGCTATTACCTCGGTTTCTGGGAATTTTACTTCTTGCCGCTGAGAATGATCTTGTCGATGAGTCCGAACTCCTTGGCCTCCTCGGCGCTCATGAAGTTGTCCCGCTCGCAGGCGGCGGTGACTTCTTCAATGGACTTGCCGGTGTTCTCCGACAGGATGCGGTTCATCCGCTGCTTGATGATCTCCAGCCGCTTGAGATGAATGGCCATATCGGTGATCTGGCCCTGGGTGCCGGCGGAGGGCTGGTGGATCATGATCTCCGCGTTTGGCAGCGCGATACGCTTGCCCTTGGCACCGGCAGCAAGCAGAAAGGCGCCCATGCTGGCGGCCATGCCCACACAGATGGTGGACACATCGCACTTGACGTACTGCATGGTGTCGTAAATGGCCATGCCGTCTGTGACGGAGCCGCCGGGGCTGTTGATATAAAGCTGGATATCCTTGTCAGGGTCCTGAGCCTCCAGATACAGCAGCTGTGCCACCACGAGACTCGCGGTGGTGGCATTGACTTCCTCGCCCAGGAAGATGATGCGGTCATTGAGCAGGCGGGAGAAAATGTCATAGGACCGCTCTCCCCGGCTGGTCTGCTCCACAACATACGGAACTAAACTCACGTTGAATACCTCCAATCTTTTGTGGCGTATAAACCATTCTCTCATGATACCACAGGCATCATGAGAGAATGTGTCGAATCTGTAAAATAGCGGAAGGAAATCTCCGGCTTATTCGCCAGCCTTCTCCTCACCCTCGGCGGGCTCTTCCCCGGCCTCGGCGGACGCATCCTTCTTCGCAGCCTTCTTGGTGGTTTTCTTGGCGGCCTTCTTCTCCGGCTTAGTGGCCTCGGCACTGTCCACCACCACGGCGACGGCCTTCTGGCTGACGATCTGATCCTTTACCTGCTCGGGCTGGAGATACTTCTTCACCATTTCGATGTCCATGCCGTACTGGTCGGCCATCTTCTGGAACTCCGCCTCCACGTCCTCGTCGGTGGCCTCCAGATTCTCAGCCTTGATGATGGCGGCCATGGCCAGATCCATCCGCACCTGACGGGTGGCGGGTTCCTTGGCATCCTCCAGCAGCTTGGCCTCGTCCATGCCGGTCATCTTCATGTACTGATCATAGGGGATGCCCTGCTGGGCGATCTGCATCTTGAAGTTGTCCAGGAACTGACGGCACTGGGCCTCGATCATGGCGTCCGGAATATCGGCGGTGATGTTCGCAGCCACCTGCTCCATCAGAGCCTCCTCAAAGGCACGGTCGGCGGCCTTCTGGCGCTCCTCGGTGATCTTTTTCTTCAGGTCGGCCTTCAGATCCTTCAGGGTGTCGAACTCGCTGACATCCTTGGCAAACTCGTCGTCCATGGCAGGGACATCCTTCTCCTTGACCTCATGGACTTTCACCTTGAACACCACGGCCTTGCCGGCAAGGTCGGCGTGATAGTCCTCGGGAAAAGTGATGTCGATGTCCTTCTCGTCGCCGGCCTTCATGCCGATGACCTGCTCCTCAAACCCGGGGACAAAGCTGTGGGAACCCAGCTCCAGGCTGTGGTTCTCGCCCTTGCCGCCGTCAAAGGGCTTGCCGTCCAGGAAGCCCTCGAAGTCGATGACGGCGGTATCCCCCTCCTTGGCCTCACGCTCCACGCTTACCAGACGGGTATTGCGGTCTGCGAGTTCCTTGAGCCGCTCGTCCACATCTGCGGCAGAAACCTTCACCTCGTCCTTGGGGGCGGACAGTCCCTTGTAGGCGCCCAGAGTCACCTCGGGATACACGGGAGCCACGGCCTTGAAGGTAAAGCCTTCCCTGGTGCACTCACCCACCATTTCCACGGAAGGATAACCCACCACCTGGAGCTCCTGCTCCTTCACGGCAGCCTCATAGGCCTCCGGGAATGCAATATTAATGGCTTCCTCGAAAAACACCTCTGCGCCGTACATGCCCTCAATGATCTTGCGGGGGGCCTTGCCGGGACGGAACCCCGGAACGTTGATCTTCTTGCGCGTCTTCTGATATGCCTTTTCGACAGCAGCCTCAAATTCCTCCGCGCTGACTTCCACGGTCAGAGCGACCTGGCTTTTCTCGAGTTTTTCGCAGTTCTTCACAGTCATTATGTTTACTCCTCCGTTCATCAACGGCTCGTGGCCGCCGCGAATTGATATTCTACCAGAAAAATCTAGAAAATGCTAGCCTTTTTTCACAGAATCGCAAATTTTTTTTGGAACAAATCCCAAATGGTCTGCGGAAATCAGGGCAAACTCCGTTCCGCCACGCATCCCCTCGATCCTGCGGCGGATCACCGGGCCGTGGAGGTGCCCGTAACAGCAGAGGCTCACATGATACCGCTCCAGCACAGCGAGGATCTCCGGACACTGGTAGCCCTGATACAGCGGCGGATAATGGAGAAAGCACAGGGCCGGCCGCTCCCCCGCCGCCCGAATGGACGTCTCCAGCCGTCCCACCTCCCGGCTGAGGACCTTGGCATTGTGGGGCTTCTGCTCCTCCTCCAGGAACCATCCCCGGGTGCCGCAGAGGGCATAGTCTCCGTAAAAATGGCAATTATTATGGAGGAAATCCAGGGTGTTGAAGCCCTTCTCCGCAAAAAAGCTTTTCATTTTGGACACCGTGGACCACCAGTAGTCGTGGTTCCCCTTCACCAGCAGCTTTTTGCAGGGGAACTGCTCCAGAAAACGGAAGTCCGCTTCCGCCTCCGCAAGGTCGATGCCCCAGGAAGTGTCCCCCGCCAGAATCAGCGTATCCTCTGCGGTGAGCTGTCCCAAAGACGCTTCGATGCGGCTGACGTAGTTCTGCCACGCCGGTCCGAATACCTCCATGGATTTGTTGGCTGTCAGGGACAGGTGCAGGTCCCCGATGGCGTAGAGGGCCATACGCGCCCCTCCCTTCCCGACACCGCCTCAAACGGCGCCTTAGTTTTCCGCCGGCTCCTCATCATCATAGAGGAGGCGCTGGCTGCAGTAGGGGCAGCGCAGCTCACTCATCCGCTCACTGCCCGCCAGGATGGCACACACCACGCACACTCCGAAGCTGCCGGCAAACCACAGCGAGGAGATATCCCCGGAGAGAAACGCGGACATCAGCGACAGCACCGACGACGCCGCCAGCAGGATACACCGCCGCGCCCGCTTGCGCTCCAGACGCTTCATGCTCTCCGCCTCCCGCTCATTTTAAAAAATCCAGCACCACGCCGTCCATGCCGGGCTTCTCGCAGGTGAGGCCGAACCGCCGCTGCTTGCCCTTCAGGGCCGCCAGCCGCCGCGGCGTGGCCACGCCGGTGACCTCATGGAGCTGATCCAGCAGCTCCACGCCGTCTCCCGCCGGGGTCTCACCGATGGCGCTGAGCACATGGTTACAGAACTTATAAGGCGAGGCAGTGGAAGCGAACACCGTCACCGCCTCATCGCCGGTGGCGGCGCGGTACTGGGCCAGCACATCCGCCGCCACGGCGGTGTGGGTGTCGATGAGATATCCGTAGTCCCGGTAATACCGGGCAATGGCAGCGGCTGTCCCCTCCTCGCCGCAGCAGCCGCCCCAGTACTGCTCTGTGAGCGCGGCCTTGACAGCGTCGGAGACCTCATAGCGTCCGCTCTCGGCCAGCCGGGCCATGTAGCCCCGGATCTCCTGGGCGTTCTCGCCGGAGAGGTCAAAAAGAAGCCGCTCCAGATTGGAGGAGACCAGGATGTCCATGGAAGGACTCATGGTGTTGTGGAAGGGCCGGTTCCGGTCATACACACCGGTGCGCAGGAAGTCCGTAAGAACATCGTTGCGGTTGGAGGCGCAGATCAGCTTCCCCACCGGCAGGCCCATGCGCTTTGCATAGTATGCCGCCAGGATGTCGCCGAAATTGCCGGTGGGCACGCAGAAGTTCACCTTCTGGCCCATGGTGATCTCGCCGTCCCGGAGCAGGTCGCAGTAGGCGGAGATGTAGTAGACCACCTGGGGCAGGATCCGGCCCCAGTTGATGGAGTTGGCGGAGGAGAGGAAATAGCCCCGGCCCGCCAGGGTGGCGCGGATGGCCTCATCGGAGAAGATCCGCTTCACGCCGGCCTGGGCATCGTCAAAGTTGCCCACCACGGCGCACACGCCCACGTTGGCCCCTTCCTGGGTGACCATCTGGGCCTCCTGCACAGCGGAAACGCCGTCCTTGGGATAGAACACCATGATCTTGGTCTGAGGCACGTCGGCAAAGCCCTCCATGGCGGCCTTGCCGGTATCTCCGGAGGTGG
>CALWXI010000135.1 GCA_944385455.1 uncultured Oscillospiraceae bacterium
CTCCCTGAGCTATCTGGGCATCGGCGTGGAGCCCACCACGCCGGAGTGGGGCGCCATCATCAACGGCGGCAAGAGCTTCATCAACAGCGCCTGGTGGATCACCGTCATTCCCGGCGCGGTCCTGGCCATCGTGGGTTGGGGATTCAGCATGCTGGGCGACGGACTGTCCGACCTGCTGCGGGCGGATACCCACTGAGGAGGGGCGATATGGACAATATTCTGGAAGTCGAGCATCTGAAGATGTATTACTGCGGCAAGGCCGAGACGGTCCGGGCCGTGGATGACGTCACCTTCCATGTGGTCCGGGGAGAGACCTTCGGCATCGTGGGAGAATCCGGCTGCGGAAAGTCCACGGTGTGCAAATCCCTGGTGAAGATGATGCCGCCGCCGGGCCGCATCGTCGACGGCAGCGTCCGTTACAACGGGCGGGAGCTTACCACCCTCTCCGAAGGGCAGATGCGCGCTGTCCGGGGCGGGGAGATCGGCATGATCTTCCAGGACCCCATGACCGCGCTGAACCCCGTGATGAGGATCAAGGACCAGATCTACGAGTCCCTGCGCCGCCAGAAGCTGAGCAAAAAGGAGATGTACGCCCGGGGTGTGGAGCTTTTGCGCCTGGTGGACATTCCCGAGCCGGAGAAGCGGATGGAGGAGTACGTGCATCAGTTCAGCGGCGGTATGCGCCAGCGGGTGATGATCGCCATCACCCTGGCGGCCAATCCCAAGCTGCTCATCGCCGACGAGCCCACCACCGCCCTGGACGTCACCATCCAGGACCAGATCATCCGCCTCATCGGCCGGCTCAAGGAGGAGCTGGGCATGAGCGTTATCATCATTACCCACGATCTGGGTGTGGTGAACGAGATGTGCGACCGTGTGGTGGTGATGTACGCAGGTCACATTGTGGAGCAGGCGGAGACCCGGGAGCTGTTCGACCACCCCATGCACCCCTATACCCGGGGCCTGATTCGCTCCCTGCCCCGGGCGGAGGGCCGGGAGAAGCTGGAGCCCATTCCCGGCGCGCCGCCCAACCTGGCCGCGGAGATCCCGGGCTGTCCCTTTGCGGACCGGTGCGCCCGGTGCACGCCCGCCTGCCGGGAGGCTTTGCCGCCCCTGCGGGAGGTGCGGCCCGGCCATCTGTCTGCCTGTGTGCGCGATGATTTGGAGGTGTCCGTATGAGCAATCCGCCCCTGCTGCGGCTGGAGAGTCTCTCCACCCGCTTTGCCATTCCCCAGGGGATCCTGGATGCCGTCCGGAGAAAGCCCAAGCAGTACCTCACCGCTGTGGACCAGGTGACGCTGGACGTGGAGAGTGGCGACACGCTGGGTCTGGTGGGGGAGTCCGGCTGCGGCAAGTCCACCCTGGCCAAGACCGTTATCGGACTCTATCAGCCCACCTCCGGGCGCATCCTCTTCCAGGGGGAGGACCTGGCCGCCATGACCCGGCAGCAGCGCCGGGCGCGCAGCGGCGACATCCAGATGGTCTTTCAGGACCCCTACTCCTCCCTGAACCCCCGGATGACCGTCCGGCAGGTGCTGCGGGAGGAGCTGCGGGTGCACGATATGTGCCCGCCGGAGGAGATGGACCGGCGCATCGTGGAGCTTTTGGAGATGGTGGGACTGACGGAGCAGCAGGCGGACCGCCTGCCCAGCGCCTTTTCCGGCGGCCAGCGCCAGCGCATCGGCATTGCCCGGGCCTTGGCCCTGAATCCCAAGATCATCATTGCCGACGAGCCCGTCAGCGCCCTGGACGTGTCCATTCAGGCCCAGGTCATCAACCTGCTCATTGAGCTGCAGCAGAGGCTGGGACTGACGGTGCTGTTCATCTCCCACGACCTCCAGGTGGTCCGCTACATCAGCAACCGCGTGGCGGTGATGTATCTGGGCCGCACCATGGAGCTGGGGGAGACGGATCCCCTTTTCGCCCATCCTCTCCATCCCTATACCGATATCCTGCTCAAGGCGGCTCCCCGGATGACGGCGGAGGCCCGTCAGAAAAAGACCGCCGCCATCCATGGCGATCTGCCCAGCCCCATCCATCTGCCCACCGGCTGCCGCTTCCATCCCCGCTGCCCCTACGCCACGGACTTGTGCCGTCAGGCGGAGCCGGAGCTGCGGGAGGTGTGTCCCGGACGCTTCTGCGCCTGCCACCATCCGCTGGAAGGAGGCGGGGTGTGATGGACGCATCCTTTACCCTGCTGCGGAACGCGGAGGTGTACGCACCGGAACCGCTGGGACGGATGGACATCCTGCTGGGCGGGGGCCATGTGCTGGCCATGGGGCCCGGGCTGGAGCCGGGACTGCCGGGCGTGCGGGAGGTGGATGCCTTCGGGCTGCTGGCCCTGCCGGGACTGGTGGACCAGCATGTCCACATCACCGGCGGCGGCGGAGAGCGGGGCTTTTCCAGCCGCGTGCCGGAGCTGGTGGCGGCGGACCTGCTCAGCTGCGGCGTCACCACGGTGGTGGGCCTTCTGGGGACGGACAGCATCACCCGTTCCGTGCAGTCCCTGGTGGCCAAGACCAAGTCGCTGAAGGAGGAGGGGCTCACCGCCTACTGCCTCACCGGCGCCTATGATCTGCCCAGTCCCACCGTCACCGGCTCCGTGAAAGACGACATCGCCTTCATCGCGGAGGTGCTGGGAGTGAAGGTGGCCCTCTCCGACCATCGCTGCGCCCAGCCCACGGAGGAGGAGCTGACCCGGCTGGCGGCCCATGCCCGGCTGGGCGGGATCACCGCTGGAAAGCCCGGTGTGGTCCATATCCACACCGGCGCGGGAAAGCGGGGCCTGGGGATGGTGTTCGACATCCTGGCCCACAGCGATCTGCCGGTGCTGCAGTTCCGTCCCACCCACGTGGAGAACGTGCCGGAGGATGCGGTGCGGTTTGCCAAGCTGGGCGGACGCATTGACTTCACCGCTGATGACGACTCCGAACTCACCGCCGGGCAGCTGCTGCGTGCCCGGGAGGCAGGCGCCCCCTGGGAGCGGATCACCATGAGCTCCGATGCCGGTGGCAGCATCCCCGTGTGGAACGAACGGCGGGAGATGATCGGCATGGGCGTGGGACGGCCGGATACCCTGCTGAAGGTGGTCCGGGTCCTCTTCCAGAGCCACGGGATGCCCCTGGAGACCGCGCTGCGGCTCATCACCACCGCTCCGGCGGAAGGGCTGGGCCTTGCCGGAAAGGGCCGCTTGGCCCCCGGCGGGGATGCGGATGTCCTGCTGACCGACCGGGATCTGCGCCCGGTGCGGGTGTTTGCCGGCGGGCGATGCCTGTGGCAGGCACAGTGAACCCGAGACCGGATATCACAAGAGGACCGGAAAGGATTTTTCCTTTCCGGTCCTCTTGTTGCAGTGCTGTGCGCCTCAGCTCAGGTGGACCCGCACCCGGGCGGAGACGGCGTCCACGAGCCACGCCAGCAGTACCAGCCCCAGGGCCAGGGCGGAGGCCTTGTCCCAGGCATACTGGTTCATGGCGAACACCAGCGGCGCGCCGATGCCTCCGGCCCCCACCAATCCCAGTACGGAGGCTTCCCGGATGTTCACGTCAAAGCGGTAGAGGACGGCGGAGGCGAAGGGCGCCCGGAGCTGGGGAAGCAGGCCCCGGGCCAGCCGGGGCAGCCAGGATGTGCCCATGGATTTTAAAGCCTCGGCCGGGCGGAAATCCGCGGCGTCGATGGCCTGGGCGAAGCGCTTGCACAAAAGTCCCACGGAGCACATGGCCAGCGTCAGCACCCCGGCAAAGGACCCGGGACCCGTTACCCGGATGAAGATGAGCCCGTAAATCAAAAAGGGCACGGTTCGGATGGCCAGCACAGCCAGATTCACCGCGGCGGCCAGAGGCCGGGGCACCAGCCGGGGCGTGCTGAAAAACACCATCGCCAGGGATACCGCCGCGCCGGCACAGGTCCCGGCAAAGGCAATGGCCACCGTCTCCAGCAGGAGATGCCACACGCCGTCGCCGCCCAGAGTGGCGAACAGGCTCCAGTCCGGGTGGAGGAGGCCGGACACCATGCTCCGCAGCAGGGCGGGGCTGGTGTGGGAGAGGTCCGGCGGCTGGAGGGTCACGGTGCACAGGATCACCGCCGCAGCCAGAGCGGCGGCGAGGATACGCCGCCCACTCCGGCGCATGGGGCGCGCTCCCCGCACCACGGCGGAAAGGAGGTCTCCCAGCCGCTCCATGAGGAACACCGCCGCAAACAGCAGCACCAGAATGGCCCCAACCTTGTCGTACTCCCGCCAGGAGACCTTCTCGTTGAGCAGCAGGCCGATGCCGCCGGCTCCCACGTAGCCCAAAATGGCGCTGTGGCGGACGTTGGCCTCCAATAGATACAAAACATTGGTCAAAAAAGCGGGCCGCACCGCCGGCATCAGGGCGCGGAAGCAGGCCGACGGGACCGGGCTTCCCATGGCCAGCAGTGCCCGGAAGGCGGCGTCGGGGGCGGTTTCCAGATCCTCATAGGTCAGGCGGGTGAGGATCGCAAACGTGTATACCGTGATGGCGGCGGCACCGGAGAAGCTGGTAAGGCCGAAGAGAAACGTGGCGGGCAGAGCCAGGATCAGCGCCGGGAAGGAGCGCAGCACCTGGATGCAGCCCCGGGCCAGCTTTTTCAAGAACCGGGGACCGGGCACGCTCCGGGCGCACAGCGGCGCCGCCAGCAGGGCCAGCAGAGACCCCAGGGCCGTGCCGGTGACGGACATCTGAATGGTGGCTCCCAGCAGCGGCAGCGCCGTGGGGAAAAAGGCGGCGTCCGGCGGGAAGAGCCGGGAGACGATGTCCGTCAGGTGTCCGCCCCGCCGGACCAGCAGGGGAAGAGAGACCCCTGTCATGCGGCAGGCCAGCAGGAACAGCACCGTCAGGACCAGCGCGGAGAGAAGGCGGCGCCGCTGACGGTGCTCAGACGCTGCCACAGGCGCCCTCCTCTCCGTAGACGGCCTGCAAAGCGGCGTCGTCCAGCGCTTCGGGCGGGCCGTCAAAGACCACAGCGCCGCCGTGGAGGCCCAGCAGGCGGCGGGAAAAGGCCCGGGCCAGCTCCAGATTGTGGCTGTTCATCAAAATGGTGACGCCGGTCTCCGCTTGGATGTCCCGCAGCAGCTCCAGGACCTGCCGCCCGGTCACCGGATCCAGGGAGGCCACCGGCTCGTCCGCCAGCAGCAGGGCCGGACGGCGCATCAGTGCCCGGGCGATGGCCACCCGCTGCTTTTGTCCCCCGGAGAGCTCCCGGACACAGGTGCCGCGCTTGTCTCCAAGGCCTACCCGCTCCAGGAGGGCCTCCGCTTCCAGGCGCTGCTGCCGGGAAAAGATCCCCAGGGCACCGGTGAGGGGGTGCATGTCCGGCAGCGCCGCGTTGAGAACGTTTTGCAGGCAGTCCGCCTGCTCCACCAGGCAGAAGTCCTGGTAGATGGTGCCGATGCCCTTTTGCACCGCCCGTTTCCGGCGTCCCCCGGCGGAGCCGAAGGGGATGCCCTGATAGAGCACCTCTCCGGCGGAGCAGCGCTCCGTCCCGTTGAGAATGCGGAAGAGGGTGGTCTTGCCCGCCCCCGAGGGGCCGATGACGGAGAGGAAGGTCCCCTGCTCCAGGGAAAAGCTCACGTCCCGCAGGGCCCGGGTGCCGGAGGGGTAGGTCTTGCCCACCCCCCGCAGTTCCAGCTGCGCTATGGCGTATCCCTCATTTTCCGGCATTATGCCTCCAGCTCCTTCAGCAGCGCCTGGGCGGCGCGCTCACCGTCGTAATCAGAGTCCTGACCCCACTGATAGCCCACCTGGCTGAATACGCTGATGATCTCCCGGCCCTCCTCGCTCTGGCCGATCTCGATGAAGGCCTCGCCCAGAGCGGTGCGGAAGGCCTCGTCCTCCATCAGGGGAGAGGTGCGGCTATAGGCGATCATGTCGTTGTAGATGCCCTCCGTGACGCCGATGACGGCGGTCTGGTCCACCATGGGGGCGGTGCCGCCGAAGTCCGTCTGCCACTGGTCGGCGTACTTCGTGCGCATGTGGGCGTAGCCCACCATGATGTCCACCTGACCGGAGGCCAGACGGGCCAGGGAGGTGGTATAAGAGTCGGACTGGACCACGGCGTCCAGGTCGGCGATGGTCTTGCCGTACCGCTCCTGGAGCCACAGACTGGGGTAGATGTAGCCGGAGGCGGAGGTGGGGCCCATGACGGCCCAGGTGGCGCCGTTGAGATCCTCCCATGTCAGCTCCTGGCCGCTCATCACCTTGTCCGCCAGGCTCCGGCCGGTGTCGCTGGGACCGGCCAGGAGGATGGAGCGGTAGTACGTGCTCATTTCATCGGTGTTTTCCTCCACGGTGCCGTCGTTCCAGTCCGCGGGATCGTCGGAATCCTTGCTGATGGCGTAGCGCAGGGCGGTAAGCAGCACATCGCACTCGTCGGAGAAGAGGACATAGTTGCCGCCGGAGATGAAGCCGAGATCGGCGCTGCCGGCACTGAGGGCCTCGCCCACGGCGGTGTAGCTGGTGCCCACGCTCATCTCCACGTCGGATACGTCATACCCCTTTTCCAGGAGCTTGTCCCGCAGGAGCTGCTCCAGAGGCTCCGTGGCGGTGAGGATGGTGTCGGAATCAGCGTAGGGAGAGAAGGCGATGGTCAGCTGCTCCACAGGGACGGGGGCGCCGGGGTCCGCCGTCTGAGGAGCGGCGGCCTGCTCTGCGCCGCAGCCGGTGAGCAGGGCCAAGGCCAATGCCAGGGGGAAGAGGTGTTTCATGAGAAGGACTCCTTTCAAATTTCCGCCGAAGACGCAAAAAAGGCATGTGCAACAGCACACGCCAAAACGGGCCTTCAAGCAGAGTGCTGTCTGACCGCGTGCATACGCGGCCGATGGGGCGGTCGGCGCTCCCTGGCACCCTCTCAGCCCGGAACACGGGCTCCCTCGCAATCTGGTTTCAGTCCATAGTTATACGGGATAGCTAACGCAATGCCAGGGCGCTCCCCCTTTCATTGCTTCTCAAAACCGAAGATCATTCTACTACCCTCCGCCGCTGATTGCAACCGCTGGCGGGGATTATTTTTTGGAGCGGCAAAAAAGTCCGGGACGGCATAAAAGCGCTGTGTACGGGGGCGCTCGGTACAAAACGGAGTTCTTTTCTGCTTCTGAATTTTTTGAAGGATTCTTTTGCTCTGGAGCACAGTTTCCGGCGACTTTTAGACGTCTGATGCAAGAAAGAACGCCCTCTTTGAAGACGTCTCCCACGGAAAAGACAGGGAAGTCCTGCGGGAAGCGTCAGAGTGTATGCTTGCAATGACAGCGGGATCTGGCGCGAAACCAACGGGAGAGCAGCTATCTCAAACGGCGGAGAAGAAAAAGTTTTCAAACAGCTGACTTTGAGTGGCTGATCCGGATTTTTCAACTGCTTTCCAACGTAAACACAAAGAAAACGTCCTGAAATCGCGAGATTTCAGGACGTTTATGGTTGCGGAGACAGGACTTGAATTGACTAGCCGCTTTTTCTGGTGTGTTCTGCGCCGTCCGTTGTTCCCTGTTTTCAACCGTTCCATGGTATTGTGTGGATTTTTCAATTTTCAGTCTGGAACAGCTTAAAGGGAAAAAATAAGGGGAAAATTTGAGGGCTGTTCTGCCCCTCATTATCCCGTTTTGCTGGGCGGAACTTCACACGGTACCTTTCTTGACGATCCCCACAGAGGCCGCGAGGTTTTGCGCTGCATGACGGGGCGGTTTGAGAGGGCGGACAGGACATCATCCAGCGTGTGCGCATCCAGGTGTGTAACCGATGCAGGCCCACAGACCCAGTTTGACGCCATGCGTTCGCACTCTGCCGCAGCAACGTCTATAAAAACATAGTGCGCCATGGCCGGGGCCTCCGGCGTCCCGTAGTCATGCCCCACAATGAACTTGAAATTCCCGCCGTTTGATATTCTGGCGCGGTCAAGCCATGCTTTCCAGTTTCGGATTACAAACAGATCCGTTATACGATCCGGGTTTGCATATTGCAGGGTAATGAGGTTTCCGCCAAGGAAGTTATGCGCGATCACCGCGCCCATCCTTTCATCTGCCGTACGTTGATACCACTTGTTCCAATAGCTCATAGTCCCTCCTGGCATTGAAAGTAACCGCCCCGGCGGCGGAGGTCCCTGCGGTTTCCCTGGCGGCTCCTGGGGCCTGCTGCGGCCCCCTGGTAGGGGAGAGGACAGGCAGACCGGCCCGGCGGCGGAGGCCTTTGCGGTCTCCCTGGTGGCTTCTGGGGCCTGCTGCGGCCTCCTGGCAGGGGGGAGTGCAGACAGAACCCGCCCGCGGGCGGAGGGGCCTGCTCTCTGTCCTGTGGCTTCTGGGGCCTGCTCCGGCCTGCAGGCAGGGGGGAGGGCAGGCGGGG
>CALWXI010000136.1 GCA_944385455.1 uncultured Oscillospiraceae bacterium
GTGAATTTGCCGAAGGAGGTGTTTGGTTTGCCGAATATCAAGTCTGCCAAGAAGCGCGTTCTGATCGCTGAAATGAGAAACGCACGCAATAGGGCCGCGAAGTCCGAGCTGAAGACCGCCATCAAGAAGTTCGAGGTTGCTGCCGCAGAAGGCAATCGCACCGAGGCCGATGGCGCTTACAAGGTTGCAGTGAAGAAAGTCGACCAGGCTGTTGCCAAGGGCGTTCTGCACAAGAACACGGCCGCTCACAGAAAGAGCGCCATGACCCTGAAGCTCAACAAGATCGGCTGATCGTGCTGAATCGAAAGGACATCCGCTGGGGATGTCCTTTTTGTTTTCCGGCTCTCCCGGAGGAAGGAGCGGCGTCCATGCCCATCTTTGATACCCATGCCCATTATGACTCCGGCGGCTTCAACGCCGACCGGGAGGGAATCCTCTCCGCCCTGCCGGGCGCCGGAGTGGCTCTGGTGGTGAACCCGGGCTGCGACGTGCCCTCCTCCCGCGCAGCGGCGGAGCTGGCGGAGCGGTTTCCCCATGTCTATGCCGCCGCCGGCATCCATCCGGAGGACTGCGCCGGCTGCACCGACGCGGATTTTGAGTCCATTCGGAAGCTGTGTGCTCATGAGAAGGTGGTGGCGGTGGGCGAGATCGGCCTGGACTACTACTGGAGGGAGAATCCCCCCCGGGAGTTTCAGGAGCGGGTGTTCCGCCGTCAGATCGAACTGGCGCTGGAGCTGGACCTGCCGGTGATCGTCCACGACCGGGACGCCCACGGCGACAGCTTGCGGATCGTCTCCGAGTATCCGGGGCTGCGGGGGGTGTTCCACTGCTTCTCCGGCAGTCCGGAGATGGCGGAGGAGCTGCTCAAACGGGGCTGGTACCTGGGCTTCAACGGCCCCATCACCTACAAAAACGCCCGCCGGGCGCCGGAGGTGGCCGCCGTGACGCCGCTGGAGCGGATGCTGGTGGAGACGGACGCCCCCTACCTGACACCAGTGCCCTTCCGGGGCAGGCGGAACGACAGCCGCCTATTGCCCTACGTCATTGAAACGCTGGCAGAGTGGAAAGGTGTGACGCCGGAGGAGCTGACGGCTATCACCTATGAAAACGGAAAACGGCTGTACAGATTGGAGTGAACCGCCATGGAAAAAGGCTTTACCATCACCTATGAATACGGGGAAAACCTGTATGTGAACCCCACCAACCGCTGCAACTTCAACTGCGAGTTCTGTCTGCGGCACAACCAGGGCTCCGGCGGCAGCATCTACACCCACAACCTTTGGCTCAAGCGGGAGCCTACCCGGGAAGAGATCCTCTCGTCCATCGAGAGCCGGGACCTTTCCAAGTACCGGCAGCTGGTATTCGTGGGCTTCGGGGAGCCCACCTACCGCTTCGATGACATCTGCTGGGTCATCGACCGGATGAAGGAGCACGGGACGAAGATCTACACCCGGATGGACACCAACGGCACCGGGTCCCTCATCAACGGCCGGGACATCGCCCCGGAGTTTGCGGGACGGTTCGACATGGTGTCCGTGTCGCTGAACACCGACACGGCGGAAAAGTACAACGCCTTGTGCCACCCTCAGCAGGCAAACGCCTACCAGGCCATGAAGGACTTCACCCGGGAGGTGGGCAGGTATGTTCCCACGGTGATGATGACTGTGGTGGACACCATTCCTCCGGAGGAGATCGAAGCCTGCCGGCGGATCTGCGAGGAGGAGATCGGCGCCATCTACCGGGTGCGCACGTATATCAAGGACTGAAAAAGAGGCGGCCCCCCAGGGCCGCCTCTTTTTTACAGCATCTTCATCAGTTCAATCTGCTCACCGGAGGGACCGGTGAAAAACCAGTTTTCCAGCCCGCCGAAAAGGTGGGGCACCACCCGCTTTTCCGGCGTCTGGAAGGAGTCCACCCCAACCGCGCGGAGCTGGGCCGCCGCGGCGTCCAGGTCATCCACATAAAAGGCCAGATGGGGCAGGTTCCCCTCCCCCATGGGTGCCGGTGCCGGGGATTCGATGAGCTCCAGCGTCACGCCGGGCAGATCCACCAGAGCAAATCGCTTTTCCCCCATGGGTGTGGAAAGGTGATCCCGCTTGCTCAGGATGCCCCCGATGCGCTGGTAAAAAGAGATGCTCTCCTCCAGGTCTGCGGTATGAACGGCCACGTGGGCCAGTCCCAGGATGTGCTGCTGCATAGATGCTCCTCCTTCCGGGCGGCCCGCCGCCCCGGTTGATACTTCAGATATAACACACTTTCCATGCGAACGAAACGATTTTTTTAAAATCGGGAAAAATCAAAACTTTTTCTTGACTTTTCCAAGGGTTTGTATATAATAATAAAGCCTGCGGTTTGCGGGCGAATCCTTGCTCTCATCTTGGAATGAGGGCCATTTGTCCAAAAGGAGGTGCAAACATGGCAAAGGTTTCTGCCAATTACGAGGTCGTCTACATCGTCGACCCTGCACAGGGTGAGGAGGGCATCGCCGCTCTGGTGAACAACTTCAA
>CALWXI010000137.1 GCA_944385455.1 uncultured Oscillospiraceae bacterium
CTGGCCCAGACCATGGCGGAGATTGTGGCGGGCAGCATCGTGGTGGAGCAGGTGTTCGCCATCCCGGGGCTGGGCCGGATGCTGGTGGCCTCCATCGGCAGCCGGGACTATCCGGTGGTCCAGGCCATCGTGGTGATTCTGGCCTTCTGGGTGGTGCTCTCCGGCACCGCCGCGGACATCGTCAACCAGCGCATCGATCCCCGGCTGCGGATGGGAGGACGGACATGAACCACACGATGAACGGATACCTGCGGGCAGGGCTGATCCTCAGCGGGATCATGACCGCCTTCATTCTCCTGGGATTTTTCTGGACGCCCTATGATCCTGCCGCCATGGGCGAGGCGGACAAATTTCTCGCCCCCTCTCTGACCCACCTGCTGGGTACGGACAACTTCGGCCGGGACATCTTCAGCCGGGTGCTCCAGGGAGCGGGCACCACCTTCCTCATCGCCCTGTCCACCGTGGCCATCGGCGCGGTGTGCGGCACCGTCGTGGGAGCCGTCACCGGCTACTTCGGCGGCGTGGTGGACGAGGCCCTCATGCGCGTCAACGACGCTCTCACCGCCTTCCCCAGCATCCTGCTGGCCCTGGTGGTGATCTCCATTCTGGGACCGGGAAAGAAATTCAACGTGGTGGCGGCTCTGGGACTGGTGTTCATCCCCAGCTTCGCCCGGGTCACCCGTACCGCTTTCGCGGCGCTGCGGGATGTGAATTACGTGAAAAGCGCCCGGCTCATGGGGGCCTCTCCGGCGCGGATCCTGATGGTGCACATCCTGCCAAACACCTTGCCCGTGCTGCTGCCGGCCATCACCATCGGGTTCAACAACGCGGTGCTGGCGGAGGCATCCATGAGCTTTCTGGGCATCGGCGTCACTCCGCCGGACGCGTCGTTGGGGTACATGCTCTCCGAGGCCCAGAGCCTGCTGACGGCGGCGCCCTGGTACGCGGCGGGCACCGGCGGCGTCATCGTGCTGCTGGTGTTCGGCGTGGGGCTTCTGGGCGAGGGGCTGCAGCGCCGCAGCCGGGAGGTGGCGTGATGCTGGAGATCCGGGATCTGCATGTGAAATTCCATACCCGCGGCCGTGAGGCGGTGGCCGGCGTATCCCTGACCATCCGGGACGGGGAGATCGTGGGCCTGGTGGGCGAGTCCGGGTCCGGAAAATCCGTCACCGCCATGAGCGTGGCGGGGCTGCTGCCCCGCCGCCAGTGCCAGTACAGCGGAGAGATATGGCTGGACGGCACGGAGCTGCTCCACGCGGACCGGTCCGTGCTGCGGAAGGTCCAGGGAAGGGAGCTGGGCGTGGTGTTCCAGGAGCCCATGAGCGCCATGGATCCGCTGATGACCGTGGGCCGTCAGGTGGAGGAAGTGCTGTGCCTCCACACGGATCTGGACCGCGCCGCCCGCCGGGCATTGGCTCTGGAGGCCATGGCTGCGGTGGAGCTGCCCGATGTGGAGGCCCTGTACGAAAAGTACCCCCATGAGCTCTCCGGCGGCATGCTCCAGCGGGCCATGATCGCCGCGGCCATCGTGATCCGACCCAAGCTGCTGCTGCTGGACGAGCCCACCACCGCTCTGGATGTCACCATCCAGGCTCAGATCCTGGCCCTTTTGAAAAGGCTGAACCGGGAGTCGGGCATTTCCATGCTTTTCATCTCCCACAATCTGGCCGTGGTGCGCAAACTCTGCGGCCGGGTGGCGGTGATGCAGCGGGGCCTCCTGGTGGAGGAGGGGAATACGGATCAGGTGTTCTTCCACCCCCAGCACCCCTATACCCGGCGGCTTATCGCCGCCATTCCCACCCGGAAGCGGAAGGAGGACACGCCATGACGAAGGATCTGGTGCTGTCGCTGTCCCACGTCACCAGCGGCTATCATGACGGCGGCCTCTTCCGCCGGGGCCCCTATCAGGAGGTCCTTCACGATGTCACCTTCGATGTCCGCCATGGAGAGATCCTGGGCTTGGTGGGGGAATCCGGGACCGGCAAATCCACCCTGGCACGGACCATTCTGGGCATGGTGCGGCCGGATCAGGGCACCGTCACCCACTATACGAAACGGCCGCAGATGATCTTCCAGGATCCCTACAGTTCTCTGAACCCGGCCTACTCCGTGGCCTGGACGCTGGAGGAGCCCCTGCGGATCTACGGCAAGTACGATGCGCCCGAGCGGAAGCGCCGGGTGCGGGAGATGCTGGAGCGGGTGGGACTGCCGGAGGAGTGCCTGAAGGCGAAGCCCTCGGAGCTCTCCGGCGGCCAGCGCCAGCGGGTGAGCATCGCTGCGGCGCTGCTGCGCAGGCCCCGGTTTCTCATCGCCGACGAGCCCGTCAGCGCGCTGGATGTCACCATCCAGGCCCAGATCCTGGATCTGCTGCGGCAGCTGCGCCGGGAACTGGACCTGAGCTATCTCTTCATCTCCCACGACCTGAATGTGGTCTATCAGCTCTGCGACCGGGTGCTGGTGATGCAGAAGGGATGCATCGTGGAACAGGGCACGGTGGACGAGATCTTCGACCGCCCCGCCCATCCTTACACCCGGGCGCTGCTGGCGGCGGCGGAGTGAGCCCATGAAGAAGGCTTTCTGCCGGCATCGCCGGCTGTACATCTGGCTGCTGGCGGACCTGGCGCTGCTGGCGGCGTATCTGCTGCTGCGGGGAATCCGGGGATGCATGAACGCCGTGGCGGGCATCACCCGGCCCCTCCGGACAGCGCTGGGCCGCCTGGCCTATACCGTGGACTTTTCCGTGATGGAAGTGCTGTACGTCCTGGCGGCGCTGGCGGTGCTGGGCTTTCTTGTTTGGAGCGCCGCCGCCGTGATCCGCGCCGGCCGGGGCCGCCGGAGCGGCCGTGCCTGGACCGCTGTGCTGGGGGCGCTGTGTGCCGCTGGAACCGTGGCGGGGGGATTCTGCCTGCTGTGGGGCGTGGATTACTGGACGGACAGCTTCCAGGATCTCTCCGGGATCCGGGCCCAGGACGTCTCCCGGGACGATCTGCTGGCGGTGACGGAGCTGTTTGCCCGGGAGCTGAGCGAGGCGGCGGATGATGTCCCACGGGATGAAGCCGGCCTTTTCGCCGTGCCCCGGGAGGAGATCCTGGCTCAGAGCCCCATGGTGTACGACCGGGCGGAAGCGCTGTTCCCGTTTCTGGAATTTGACGACACCGGTGTCAAGCCCATGTTTTTTTCCCGCTTCATGAGTGCCACCGGCTTCACCGGGGTCTACTGTCCCTTTACCGGAGAGGCCAACGTGAATGTGGACAGCCCGGCCTGCCTGCTGCCCTCCACGGCGGCCCATGAGATGGCCCATCAGCGGGGGTTTGCCTCGGAGCAGGAGTGCAACTTCCTGGCGGTGCTGGCTTCCACCACCAGCGGCCTGCCGGCCTATATCTATGCCGGGTATCTCATGGGCTTCAGCCATTTGGGCAACGCGCTGTACAGCGTGGATCCGGAGACGTACTGGGATATCCGCCATGCCCTGCCGGAGGAGGTGCAGGCGGACCTCAACGACAACAACGCCTATTGGGCGCAGTTTGACGACACCCCGCTGCAGAAGGCCACCAACAGCTTCTATGATGGGATGCTCAAGGCTTACGGGGATGAGGACGGCATTCAGTCCTATGGGACGGTGGTGGACCTGCTGGTGGCCTACTACTGTCGGACGGCAGAAAGCGCTGCCCCTTGACAGACGGCATTGCAGAAATGAAACGTCCCTTCCGGCACCGCAGGCGCCGGAAGGGACGTTTCATTTACAGCGAAAAGCCAAAAAAGCGGAAGATCTCCGGGATCTTGGCATCCCAGAAGTCAAAGTTATGCATCCCCGGGGAGACGCGGAAGGTATGGTCCAGACGGGGGCAGTCGGTGCGGATGAATTCCGCCAGCTCCTGGTTCTGTTCCAGCAGAGGGTCGTCGTCTCCGCACAGCTGCAGCAGCCGGGGCGCAGGGGCGCCGGAGTCGTTCAGCCGCCGGGCCAGAGCCTTCAGGCTGTATTCGGAGGTCTCATAGTCCGCGTCCGGACCGAATACCTGAAAAAAGTTCCGGGGTACCTCCCCAAGGCGCGGAATGGCCAGCCCTTTTTCCGCGGAATCTGCTTTCAGCTCCATCTTGTCCAGCCGCACCGCGGTGGACAGACCCACCGCCGCGGCGTACCGGTCCGGATGGGCCAGGGCTGCCCGCAGGGCGCCGTAGCCGCCCATGGACATGCCGGCAATAAAGGTGTTCTCCCGGGCGGAGGAGAGGTGGAACCAGTTGCTCAGGGCCACCGGCAGCTCGTCCGTGAGATAGGTGCCGTAACGGTGAGTGGCCGTGCCGTCCACATAGCAGCCCCGGCTGCCGTTGGGCATCACCACGATGACGTCGGTGTTTTGGAGATAGGATTCCAGACGGCTCAGCCGCAGCCAGCTGGTGTGGTCCTGTCCGTGGCCGTGGAGCAGGTACACCACCGGATAAGGCCTGCCGGCCCGGGAAGCATGGGGCACGCCCCGGCGCTCCGGCAGCAGGACGGCCACCTGGGTGTTCATTGCCAGCTCATAGGAATAGAGGTCCAGATTGACAATCGCCATGAGATCCGCTCCTTGTCTGTTGAATTCAGCCGCCGCTGCCCTGCCAGGGCACCAGCCGGCGGCTGTCCTTCTCACCGCTGCCCTGGATGCGGACATAGTGCTCGGGACTCATGCCCATGACCCGGCGGAAGGTGTTGTAGAAAGTGCAGTAGTTCTGAAAGCCCACCTCCATGGCGATCTCTGTCAGGGGAGTACCCTTGCCCATCAGAAGGGTCGCGGCGTTGATGCGCTTTTCGTCGATGTAAAGCTTCAGCGTGCTGCGGGTGATGCTTTTAAAGGTACGGGAGAGATATGTGGGATTGTAGTTGGTGACCCGGCCCAGAGTTTTGAGGCTCAGGTCCTCCCCAATGTGGAGGTTGATGTAGTTGATAAGCTCGCAGACCAGATTGTCCTGCCGGGTCAGCGGTGCGCCGCCGCTGTTGAACCGAAGGAAATCGTCCTGGAGATAGGCCAGCATTTGGTGGAGGATCCCCAGCTGGAAGACCATCTTCCCGTGCTCCAGGGTGCATTCCTGGAAGGCGTTGATCAGGTCGATATACTTGTGGATGTCCAGGGACCCCAGATGCAGCACAGGATAGCTGTTGCCGTTGCGGCTGAAGATCTGGATCAGGTTGTCGCTTTTCGTGGAGCAGGACATGACAAAGTTGAAGGTCAGCCCCACACTGAAGCGCATGTGCTGTTCGTTGTCCTGGATCAGCCACATGTGCTCATCCAGCAGATCACAGCGGACGATATCGCCGAAATTGATCTCATACTCCTGATCCAGCAGCCGGTACCGGGCCGGCTCCTTGCCCAGATAGATGACAAATTCGTAGAAATCGTGGAAGTGGAATAAAGGGGCCTTGTTCTTCCCGCTCTGGTGGAGCTCAGCGTCAAAGCCGAACTGGTCGGTGTTGTTGGAAAAATGCGCGGCGTCGCTGGGGAAGGCCGAGACATTGAGTTCCTGTGGCATAAAGTCGCACCGCTCCGGCAGAAGCCCTCAGCTCCGCCGTCCTTTCTTTTGAAATATAAAAATCAGATTTTTATAATAAAAAAGTGATTTTCCATGATATGAAATCAGATGTGGAGAAAAGTAAATGAAATTCAAAGAAATGAATCAAAAAATATACTTTTTTGAAAAATCAGGCAGCGTTTGGATTGTGTCATGATAGAGAACCAAATGGATACTGCTGAAAGATGACAACATTATAGCATAAAAAATAAAAAAATTCAATCCTGCTGATTCGGCAAAAAACCGGCCTCCGGAGAAGATCCGGAGGCCGGCGTCATGTGCGGGGACGGGAATCAGCGAATGCCCTCCTTGGCCAACAGCTCCAGGATGCGCGCGTCATCCTCGATGGTGGCGTTGGGCATGGGGAAGGTGCCGGCGCTGGAGGAGGCAATGCCGCGGAGCTTGATGGCCTCCTTCAGTACGGGCAGGAAAGGACTGCGGATGGCATAGAGGTCCATCAGCCGGTCGATCTTCTGCTGGCCCAGAGAAATACCCTCCAGATCGTTTTCCCGGAAGGCCCGGACCCAGGCGGAGGTGATCTCCGGCACCAGGTTGCTCAGCGCGGCGATGCAGCCGTTGCCGCCGGACATGACATTGCGGGCAAAGTTGTCGTCGAAGCCGGAGTAAATCTCGAAGGAGGGGACACGGCTCTTGACCACCTTGATCAGCTCCCGGGTATGATCCATGCCCATGATGGTGTCCTTCAGGCCCACGATGTTGGGATGCATCAGAGCCAGCTGCAGCACCGTCTCGGGGGGAATGGTGTAGCCGGTGTTGTCCGGGAAGTTATAGATGTAGATGGAGCCGTGGATCTCCTTGGCCAGCCGGTCATAATACTGCAGCAGGGCCTCGGGGCCAAAGTGGAAGTAGTAGGGAGGCAGGATCATGACGGCGTCGGCGCCGGCATCCAGGCAGTAGTTGGAGAAAGAGACGATCTCGTCGGCCACCATGCTGGAGGTGCCGATGATGAGCTTGACGCGGTGGTCCACCTTCTCAATGGCAAAACGGGCCATCTCGCGGCGCTGCTCCATGTTCATGGCAAAAAATTCGCTGGAGCTGCCCTCCACCAGGATGCCGTCCACCCCGTTTTCGATCAGATTGTTGTAAAGCCGTTCCTGGCTGACCAGATCCAGGGTGCCGTCCTCATTGAAGAGAGTGATCGCGGGAACAAGATAAGCCGCATTCATAAAGCGCTTCCCTTTCTTATTTGAATTCTGTTTTGTGCCGGCCCGTTTGGTCCGGGTGCTTTTTTTGGATGTATTGGACATGGAGCCCGGAGCTTACTCCAAACCGCCGCCCTGCATGGCGGAGCGGGCGTTTTCAGTGTACATCCGGTAGAAGCCCTTCCGGGGCTCGCGGGGGATGATGCCCTTTTCGGCACGCTTGGCCAACTCGGCGGTGGCCTCCTCCACCGTGCAGGGAACACCGTGGATACCGGTCATGTTGATGGAGCGGTTGGCCACACTATAGGACACCAGGTCGCCCTCCTCCAGGAACGCAATGGGACCGCCGGCAGCAGCCTCGGGGCTCACATGGCCGATGGCGGCGCCGCGGGTGGCGCCGGAGAAGCGGCCGTCGGTGATCAGCGCCACGGAGCCGTTGATGCGCTCGTCACAGCAGATGGCCTCGGTGGTCGCCACCATCTCGGACATGCCGCAGCCGCGGGGCCCCTCATAGCGGACGATGATGACCTCGTTGGGATTGATCTGGCCCTTGGCCACAGCCTCGTAGGCATCGTCCTCGGAGTTGAACACGCGGGCCTTGGCGTTGACCACCTCGCGCTGATCCTCCGCGCAGGCGGCGTACTTCACCACGGAGCCGTCGGGGGCGATGTTGCCCTTCAAAATGGCCACGGAGCCCTTCTCGTGGGCCTTCTCCACGGGGAAGATCACCTGATCCCGGGTCAGACCGTAGTTGGCCAGGTAGCCCAGGTTGCGGTCAAACCAGTTGTCCTTGCGCAGATCCTCCAGGTTCTCGCCCAGAGTTTTGCCGGTGACGGTCATGACGTCCATGTCCAGCATGTCCTGGAGCATCCACTGCACCATGGGTACGCCGCCGGCGAACCAGAAGGACTCGGTGAGCTGGGTGCCGGAGGGATAGATGTTGCCGATGTGAGGCACCTGGTGGTTGATCTCGTCGAACAGCTCGATGGGCAGCTCGTAGCCCATCTCACGGGCGATGGAGGGCAGGTGCAGGGTGGCGTTGGTGGAGCCGCCGATGGCGCTGTGGATGATGATGGCGTTGCGGAAGGCGGCGGGGGTCATGATCTTGCTGGGAGTGATGCCCTTTTCAGCCAGCTCCATGATCTGACGGCCGGCCTGACGGGAGTACTGCAGCAGATCCCGCATGGTGGCGGGCACCAGAGCGGCGCCGGGCAGAGTCAGGCCCAGGGCCTCGGCCAGGCACTGCATGGTGGAGGCGGTGCCCAGGAAGGTGCAGGCGCCCACAGAGGGGCAGCCGGTGAGCTTGTAGTCCCGGACCTCCTGGGGAGTGATGGCGCCGTCCCGCTTTTCGCGCAGGGAGATGTCGCCGGCCACGATGGAGGTGGTCATGTTGGGGCCGGGGCGCATGGAGCCGCCGGGCATGAAGATGGTGGGGATGTCCAGGCGGGCGGCGGCCTTCAGATGGGCGGGGATGGACTTGTCGCAGCTGGAGGCCAGGATCATGCCGTCCCAGGGCACGGCGCTGGCGTGGATCTCCACCATGTTGGCAATGGCTTCCCGGGAGGCCAGCACGAAGTTCATGCCGTCGTGGCCCTGGGTGCAGCCGTCGCAGATGTCGGTGGCATAGTACTTGGCGGGCTTGCCGCCCTTTTCGTACACGCCGTAGACCGCCTGCTCCACCATCTGATTGAGATGATAGCTGCCGGGATGAGAGTCGCCGTAGACGCTCTCCACCATGATCTGGGGTTTGGTGATGTCGATGTCATCCCAGCCGGTGCCCATTTCCAGAGCGTCGAACTGTGCCCAGAAGCGTCTTTCGTTCAAGCTTTTCTGAATCATAATATTCTCCTTACTTCCAGTTTTCAACTTGACAGCGTCCCGGAGACCGGGAACTGTTGTTTCCATACTCATGCGCGGGAATATGCGGTGGATGCCGGACCGGAGGAAGGGGACCCCCGGGCACGGACCAAAGACGGCCACCGCCGCCGCCGGAACGGCAGGCGGCGGTGGCCAAAGCGGTTTACGTGATGCTCGCAGATGAGGTCAAAAGATCAAGAATGCATTCGGGTGGTCAGGCCGCCGGAAGGGGCCTGGCCCGAAGGTGCGGAAATGGAATTACATCAAATTCAGCACGATGAAGACGCAGCCAGCGATACCGGCGAAGATGCCGGCGATGCCGCCCACGAAGGTGTTGTACTTGAAGGTGCGGGGAGCGTCCATATTGAACATGGACATGCTGACCCACCAGCCGGAGTCGTTGACGTGGGAGACCAGCATGGTGCCGGCGCCGATCATGACGGCGCAGGCCACGGGGGAGATGCCCAGGGAGCTCAGCATGGGCAGGCACAGACCGGCGGCGGTCATGCCGGCGGTGGTACGGGAGCCCACGGCGCACTCCATGGCGGCGCCGATGACGAAGGGAACCAGCATGCCGGGGAAGCCGGAAGCGGCCACCACGTCGCCCAGCTGGGTGGCGGCGGGAGCTTCCTTGATGATCTGCGCAAAGCCGCCGCCGAAGCCGGTGACGATCAGGGGGATCAGGGCGACCTCCAGAGCCTCGCTGACCCAGCCGTTGAACATCATCTGGAACAGGTTGGTCTCGTTCTTGCCGGAGGAGGAGTTATAGTTGGCCAGGGTCTTCTCCTTGTGGGCCATGGCCAGCAGCCAGCCGCAGACAACGCCCAGGAACATGGCGATGTTTCTGGCACCGAGAATGTCCAGGATGACGCGCACGTTATTGCCCTCGGCCATGGTCATGTCGGCGAAGGAGGCCAGGGCAATGAGGATAACGGGCAGCAGGATGGGGGACATGGCAAACAGAACGTTGGGCAGGCCCTCTTCCTTGATGAGCAGGTCGTGATAGTCGCTGCTCTTGGCTTCCTCCACGCCCTCAACATACTCGGGCTTCGGGGGATAGAAATCCTTGGCAGCCCAGCCGCGCAGCAGCAGCCAGGTGATGAGGTAGGCGATCAGGGAGCAGACGATGCCCCACAGGATGACCAGGCCCAGGTCGGCGCCCAGCAGGACGGACACGGCCAGGATGCCGGGGGTGGGAGGCACCATGGAGTGAGTCAGGTTCAGGGGCAGGATGGTCATGGAGGCCATCAGGCCCATGGGCTTGCCCTGGCGCTTGCTGATGATGGCGCACAGGGGGCTGATCAGCACCATGGTCACGTCGCCGAAAACGGGGATGGACATGATGTAGGCGGCCATACCGGTGGACAGCTCCAGGTTCTTGCCGCGGAACAGGGAGATGAAGAAGTTCACCATGGACTTGGCGGCGCCGGAGTCACGGATGGAGCAGGCGATGATAGAACCGAAGAGGATGGTCATACCGATGCTGCCCAGAGTGGAGCCGAAGCCGTTGGCAATGCTGGTGATGGTCACCAGCGGGCTGTTGCCCAGAATGGAGCCGGCCAGCATGCCGCCGATGAACAGGGAGATGACGGGATGGACGTTCAGCTTTACGATCAGGACAATCAACACCAGAATGGAGATGACGATTGCCAAGACGAATTGCGTCATGATTGAAGTACCTCCTAAACTTTTAACGTGGCCATGATGGGAATCGCGGGGACGCGCCGCCCATGGCCCGGCGGCAGGTTCGTTCCCGGAGCAGCGAAAGACCGCCCGGGTGCGAGAGCTTCGCGTGCCGTGCACGGCGGCGCGCGTCCTTTGAAGGCGTGCGGATCCCGCCTCCCGCAGAATCAGCCGCCAGGGACAAAAGACCTCTCTTTTTTGCCTCCCTTCCTGAAAACATTCTCTCTTTCTCTCTGCAAGCGAATGGATGGTATGCCCGCCTGTGCGGCATTTACCAATTCACATTTTACCACAATGTGTGGACATTTCAAGAACTGTGTGATATTTAAAAAATGGTTTTTTGATTTCAAATCCGGACCGGAGGAGAGGAAGGAGCGGGGATGCAGAGGGAAAAGATGCACGAAAAAACAGGGGTATATGCAAAAAATATCGGTTTAAATGGATGAAAAACGGGATGAATTCTGCTGATTTTTGAACTTTTTGACGAAAGCGCCCCGCTTTGGGAAACGATATAAAAATTGCACTTTCTCATATTGTTTTTTGCGATTTTGCTGTCCGAAAGACAGATGCGCAGCGGGCGGAAACAAAATGGACCCACATATTTGTACTTGTTTCTGCATCAGACCGGCGGGCCCACAGGGGGATGGAAAAATATCAGACGGAAGTAAACGTTTTTCGCTGTGCGGACAAAAACAGTCGGCCTTTTTGTGGGAAATGTTTGGAAAAACCGGCCAATGCCCTGAAAGGAAAACCACCGGACGGCGTCATTTCTGACCGGCGGCAAGTAAAAAAATTAAAACGGCAGGTAAAGAAACATGAATTGAATTTCACAAAAGAATCCGGTATAATTTTGACTAAGAATTATGCAAATACTGCAAAAACAGGGGGAATACCAGGGAAAATCTTCGATTTTGGCTGGGAAAAACCACCGGTTTTTTTACGTTGTTTCGACGGAACGGGATGGGGGAATGGTGTCCGCATTTGAAATGAAGAACGCTGTAAAGGTTATCGACCCCATCTGGTAAAGAAGTTATATTAACTGTGATAGCAGTGTCCGAATGCCGGTTCAGGTGCGTGCATTGCTGTTTTGAAGGCGTTTGCTTCCTGATCGTCGCGTTTCGCGCTCCGCATCGCGGGGTGTGCGTGTGCTGCCATCTATTTGCGGACGCTCCTTTTTTCGCCTGGAATTGTCAAATAATTGTCAAGCTGTCCGGAGCCGCGGCTGCCGCGGGGAGGGACCAAGGGGGCTGGACAGTTATGGGATGGTTCGGGCCTCCCCCCCGCAAGACGCACCGCTGCTACCCACAGAAATAAAAGAAGAATCGAGGATCAGAAATGGGACACAAAGTTGTAATGGATGGAAATACCGCCGCAGCTTACGCCTCCTATGCGTTTACCGAGGTCGCGGCCATTTACCCCATCACGCCCTCCTCTCAGATGGCGGAGGCCGTGGACGAGTGGGCCTCCCAAGGCAAGAAGAACCTCTTCGGCAAGCCCGTCAAGGTGATTGAGATGCAGTCCGAGGCCGGCGCCGCCGGCACCTGCCACGGCTCTTTGCAGGCGGGCGCCCTGACGACGACGTACACCGCGTCCCAGGGCCTGATGCTGATGATTCCCCCCATGTTCCGCATTGCCGGCGAGTTCCTGCCCGCCGTCTTCCACGTCTCCGCACGGACCGTGGCCCAGAACATGTGGTCCATCTTCGGCGACCAGTCCGACGTGATGACCTGCCGCTCCACCGGCTTTGCCATGCTGGCTTCCGCCTGCCCCCAGGAGGCCATGGATCTGGGCGCGGTGGCCCATCTGGCCGCCATCAAGGCCCGGCATCCCTTCATGCACTTCTTTGACGGCTTCCGCACCTCCCATGAGCTGCAGAAGATCGACGCCCTGGATTACGAGGATCTGCGCCCCCTGATGGACATGGACCAGATCAACGCCTTCCGCAGGCACAGCCTGAACCCGGAGCATCCCCACGTCCGCGGCACCACCGCCAGCTCCGAGACCTTCTTCCAGGGCCGCGAGGCGGGCAACGGCCACTATGACGCCATCCCCGACATCGTCCAGCACTACATGGATGAAATCAACAAGCTCACCGGCCGCAACTACAAGCTCTTCGACTACTACGGCGCCGACGACGCCGAGGAGGTCGTGGTGGTGATGGGCTCCGGCGCCGAGACCGCCCGGGAGACCGTGGACTATCTCATGAGCCAGGGCCGCAAGGTGGGCATGATCTCCGTGCATCTGTTCCGCCCCTTCTCCGCCAAGCACTTCCTCGCCGTCCTGCCCGAGACGGTGAAGAAGGTGGCCGTGCTGGACCGCACCAAGGAGTCCGGCGCCGTGGGCGAGCCGCTGTATCTGGATGTGAAGGCCGTGCTCACCGGCTCCGGCCGCAGCTTCGACACCATTGTGGGCGGCCGCTTCGGCCTGGCCGCCAAGGACACCACTCCCAGCCAGATCATCGCCGTCTATGACAACCTGGAGCAGGCCCAGCCCAAAAACGGCTTCACCATCGGCATCGTGGACGACGTCACCTTCACCTCCCTGCCCTGCAAGGATATCCTCCTGCCCAAGGAGGGCGAGATCTCCTGCAAGCTCTGGGGCACCGGCGGCGACGGCACCGTGGGCGCCAATAAGAACTCCGTGAAGATCATCGGCGGACTCACTGAAAAATATGCACAAGCCTACTTCGTCTATGACGCCAAAAAGTCCGGCGGCGTCACCCAGAGCCACCTGCGCTTCAGCGACAAGCCCATCCACGCCACCTACCTGGTCCAGTCCGCGGACTTCGTGGCCGTCCACAACCACGCCTACCTCGAAAAGTTCGACGTGGCGGCGGACCTGAAGGAGGGCGGCACCTTCCTGCTCAACTGCCAGTGGAACGACGAGGAGCTGGAGCAGCACCTGCCCGGCTCCCTGAAGCGGGCCCTGTATGCCAAGAAGGCCAAGTTCTACACCATCGACGCCTCCGACATCGCCATGCGCCTGGGCCTGGGCAACCGCACCAACTCCGTGCTGCAGGCCGCTTTCTTCAAGCTGGCGGACATCATCCCCATGGACACCGCCGTCACCGCCATGAAGGACGCCATCAAAAAGACCTATCTGGTCAAGGCCGGCCAGAAGGTGGTGGACATGAACTGCGCCGCCGTGGACGAGGGCGTCAGCGCCCTGCATCAGGTGAACATCCCCGAGAGCTGGAAGGACGCTCCCGTGGAGTCCAAGGACGACGGCGTCCACGACTTCCTGCATGACATCTTCAAGCCCCTGGACCAGATGCAGGGCGACAAGCTCCCGGTGTCCGTGTTCCAGAAATACGGCACCGTGGACGGCACCTGGCCCAACGGCACCTCCAAGCACGACAAGCGCGCCGATGCCATCGTGGTGCCCGAGTGGGATCCCGCCAAGTGCATCCAGTGCAACCAGTGCGCCTATGTCTGCCCCCACGCCGCCATCCGCCCCGTGCTGGTGACGGAGGAGGAGAAGGCCGCCGCTCCCGCCTCCTTCGAGACGATCCCCGCCAAGGGCCCCGGCCTGGAGAAGTACAGCTACCGCATTCAGGTCTCTCCCTACGACTGCCTGGGCTGCGGCTGCTGCGTCAACGCGTGCCTGGCCAAGGACGGCGCGCTGAAGCTCAAGCCCGCCGAGACCCAGTCCATCCAGGCGGAGAACTGGACCTACGGCATTGAGACGGTGCCGGTGAAGAAGGATGCCGTCAACGTCAAGACCGTCAAGGGCAGCCAGTTTGCCAAGCCCTACTATGAGTTCCCGCCCGCCTGCGCCGGCTGCGGCGAGACCGCCTACATCAAGCTGGTCACTCAGCTCTTCGGCGACCGCATGTACATCGCCAACGCCTCCGGCTGCACCGCGGCCCACGGCGGCTCTCTGCCCTCCACGCCCTACTGCACCGACGACCGGGGCTTCGGCCCGCCCTGGGAGCAGTCCCTGTTCGAGGACAACGCCGAGTTCGCTTTCGGCTTCCTCAACGCCCACAACACCGTCAACAGCGAGCTGGTGGACGCCATTCAGTCCCTGAAGGATGCCGGCGTGGCCGTGGAGGCCTGCCAGGCGTATCTGGCCGGCAAGGACGACGCCGACGTCTCCCGCAAGGTCACCGACGACCTGCTTGCCGCTCTGGAGAAGGCGGACGTGAAGGCAGAGGACAAGGTCAGCGTGGACTTTGTTCTCCAGAACAAGGAGTTCCTCAGCAAGAAGAGCGTCTGGGCCTTCGGCGGCGACGGCTGGGCGTATGACATCGGCTTCGGCGGTCTGGACCACGTCCTGGCCTCCGGCCTGGACATCAACATGCTGGTGCTGGACACCGAGGTGTATTCCAACACCGGCGGCCAGTCCTCCAAGGCCACCAATGCCGGCGCCGTGGCGCAGTTCGCGGCGGCGGGCAAGCGCACCAAGAAGAAGGACCTGGGCATGATGCTCATGAGCTACGGCTATGTGTACGTGGCTCAGGTGGCCATGGGCGCCGATCCCAACCAGACCCTCAAGGCGATCCGGGAGGCCGAGGCCTATCCCGGCCCCTCCGTGGTGATCTGCTACGCGCCCTGCACCGCCCACGGCATCCCCAAGGGCATGAGCAACTGCCAGCAGGAGATGAAGCGCGCCGTGGAGGCCGGCTACTGGCACCTGTACCGCTACAATCCCGCTCTGCGGGACGAGGGCAAGAATCCCTTCATCCTGGATTCCAAGGCCCCCAGCAGCGACTTCATCGACTTCATCCGCTCCGAGCGGCGCTATGCCTCTCTGGAGGCCAAGTTCCCCGAGGACGCCAAGCGCCTTTTCGCCGAGGCGGCCCAGGGCGCCAAGGACCGTTACGACAACTACGTCAACATGAGCCAGCGGTAATTGCCGCCGCACATCCCTCCTCCCTTTCCGCTCCGGGGGCGCGCCGTCCGAAAACGGCGCGCCCCGCCGGGCGGCAGGGGAGGCGCTGTCGTGTTTTCCCGCGGCACGCTGCGGCCGCGGCCCCATTATACTTAATAGAGAGGAACGTGCTTTTATGAAAACTGCTCAGGAGTACAAGGACAGTCTGCGCCAGCGGAACATCCGGGTCTATGTCAAGGGCGAGCTGCTGGAGAGCGACAAGGTCATCGACCATCCCTTCATCCGGGGCCATGTGAACTCCGCCGCCATGACCTATGCCCTGGCGGGCAATC
>CALWXI010000138.1 GCA_944385455.1 uncultured Oscillospiraceae bacterium
AGGCAGCACCGGGTGGGGAAATTCCTGCCCAGTGCTGTCCCATTCTATCGGCTGCTATTGCCGTATTGGTCAGTGTATTGGTCGGAGAAAAAACAGAAATTTAAAGCAAACTTTTTCGTGGCGAATAAAAAGAAAAGTTCCTGATTTCGCAAGAAAACAGGAACTTTTTGGTGGAGACTACTGGACTCGAACCAGTGACCTCCTGCGTGTGAAGCAGGCGCTCTAACCAGCTGAGCTAAGCCTCCATACGGATATGCGATTTAAGTTCCCCATAAGACGCCGTACATCACGACGCCTTATGGGATGGTGACCCGTACGGGATTCGAACCCATGTTACAGCCGTGAAAGGGCCGTGTCTTAACCACTTGACCAACGGGCCAGGGGATTCCATAAAGCGCCTTCCGGCACTTTATGGAACTGGTAGCGGCACCTGGATTTGAACCGGGGACACTGCGGGTATGAACCGCATGCTCTAGCCAACTGAGCTATGCCGCCATATTGAACGCCCGTAACGAGCATAAATTACTATACCAGAAGCCACTGTACTTTGTCAACCCCTGATATGCAATTTTTTCGTTTTTTTCAGCAGCTTACTGGCAGGCTAGACTGCCGGAAAGTGTCACGGCCAGCGGTTGGCCAGACTCCATGCAGATTGGAACAGGCCTTTGCACGAGAAGCGTTGGAAATCCGCTCCGACTGCAGTCTCAGGGAGCGCATGGTCATTACCAGTACCATGCGCGTCCTGAAGGAAACCCTGAGGAAACCCGACCTGTCTGCGCGATAAGCCGGCTGCATTTCCGGCGTACTGCGCCACCTGCGCAGACGGCGGGACAAAAGGACCGGATCTCCCGCCGGAGATCCGGTCCTTTTCATAAGCGCCGGGAGCCGGCGCATAGATTGCTTACAGGCTTAGTACATGCCGCCCATGTCGGGAGCGGCGGGAGCGGGAGCGGGGGGCTCGGGCTTGTCGGCTACCAGGGACTCGGTGGTCAGCACCATGGCGGACACAGAGGCGGCATTCTCCAGAGCGGAGCGGGTCACCTTGGCGGGGTCGATGATGCCGGCGGAAACCATGTCGCAGTATGTTTCCTTATAAGCGTCGAAGCCGTAGCCGTTCTTGCCGGAGGAACGGACCTTCTCCAGAATCACGGAGCCGTCCAGACCGGCATTGGCCGCGATCTGGCGGATGGGAGCTTCCAGGGCCTTGGCCACGATGCGCACGCCGGTCTTTTCGTCACCCTCCACGGAGGAGATCAGAACTTCCACGGCGGGGATCACATTGACGAAGATGGTGCCGCCGCCGGCAACCACGCCTTCCTCCACGGCGGCGCGGGTGGCGTTCAGGGCATCCTCGATGCGCAGCTTCTTCTCCTTCATCTCGGTCTCAGTGGCAGCACCCACCTTGATGACGGCCACGCCGCCGGCCAGCTTGGCCAGACGCTCCTGCAGCTTCTCCTTGTCATAGTCGCTGGTGGTGACGGCGATCTGAGCGCGGATCTGAGCAACCCGGTCCTTGATGGCCTTGGCATCGCCGGCGCCGTCGACGATGGTGGTATTCTCCTTGGTGACCTTCACCTGACGGGCATGGCCCAGCATGTCGAGGGTGGCGGACTTGAGCTCCAGGCCCACCTCTTCGCTGATGACGGTGCCGCCGGTGAGAACGGCGATGTCCTGCAGCATCTCCTTGCGGCGGTCGCCGAAGCCGGGGGCCTTCACGCACACCACGTTCAATGTGCCGCGCAGACGGTTGACAATCAGGGTGTTCAGGGCCTCGCCTTCCACATCCTCGGCAATGATCATCAGCTTCTTGCCGGACTGGACCAGGGTCTCCAGGATGGGCAGAATGTCGGAGATCACGGAGATCTTCTTGTCGGTGATCAGAATATAGGGATCGTCCAGATTGGCCTCCATCTTCTCGGTGTCGGTGACCATGTAGGGCGTGATATAGCCGCGGTCGAACTGCATGCCTTCCACGACCTCGCTGTAGGTCTCGGCGGTCTTGGATTCCTCGATGGTGATGACGCCGTCAGCGCTGACCTTATCCATGGCATCGGCGATCAGCTGGCCGATGGCCTCGTCGCCGCTGGACACGGCGCCCACGCGGGCGATGTCCTTGGAGCCGTCCACGCTCTTGGCCTGCTTCTTCACCTCGGACACGGCGGCTTCCACAGCCTTGGCCATGCCCTTCTTCACCACGATGGGATTGGCGCCGGCGGCCAGGTTCTTCAGACCTTCATGGATCATGGCCTGGGCCAGCAGGGTGGCGGTGGTGGTGCCGTCGCCGGCCACGTCGTTGGTCTTGGTGGAGACTTCCTTCACCAGCTGGGCGCCCATGTTCTCAAAGGGATCCTCCAGCTCCACTTCCTTGGCGATGGTCACGCCGTCGTTGGTGATAAGAGGAGCGCCGTACTTCTTGTCCAGAACCACGTTGCGGCCCTTGGGACCCAGAGTGACCTTGACGGTATCGGCCAGGGTGTTGACGCCGGCTTCCAGGGCCTTGCGGGCCTCTTCGCCGCGCTTGATGAGCTTTGCCATAATAAACAACCTCCAGTTAGAGATAAAAATTTACAAATCAAATCGAACAACAGGGGGAGAATAGTCCCCCGTGGATTTACTCGACGATGGCCAGGATGTCGTTCTGGCGGACCACCACGTACTCCACGTCCTCCAGGGTGACCTTGGTGCCGGCATACTGGCTGGTGATGACCTTGTCGCCGGGCTTGACGGTCATGACAATGTCCTTGCCGTCCACGTTGCCGCCGGGACCCACGGAAATGACTTCAGCCACAGAGGGCTTTTCCTTGGCGGAGCCGGTGAGGATGATGCCGCCCTTGGTGGTCTCCTCGGTCTCTACCATCTTCAAGATGACGCGATCTGCCAACGGGGTGAGTTTCATGGGGATTCCTCCTTGCAAATATCAAAAATTTTGAAAACAAATTCAGCGTTAGCACTCAACGCCATCGAGTGCTAACGCTGCTATCATAGTACACTCCCCCGCATTTGTAAAGGGGGTTTTTGCAGAAAAGTTATGAAGAATTTGTAAATGTTCCCCCGTGGATCTCAGCGGGCGGTGGCATTGGGATCAGCGCCCGCAGGGGCGAAAAAGCGCAGTTTCCTGCTCGACAGCCGCAGCCGGGCCTCCCGCCAGCGAAAGCATTCCCCGTCCAGGCAGGTGACAAAGGGCGCGTCGGCGCGGATGCACACCTCCTTGGGCGTGGTGACCCGGATGAGATCCGGCGGCAGGTCACGGTGGCGGCCGGCGGAGTAGGCGGGGAAAAGCCGAATGAAGGTCCTCCGCTCCACTTTCCGCACAGTTACCGCATGAAGAATGCCGTCGTCCGGGCGGGCCTCCGGCACTGGAGTGGAGCCGCCGCCGTAATGGCGGGCGTTGCATACTGACACCAGGGTGAAGTCCCCGGTCTCCTTCGTGCCGTCCATGGACACTGTCCACCGCTGAGACAGCGGACGGGACAGCACCGCCGCTGCGGCGCACAGGTAGCTGCCCCGCCCTCCCAGGGGCAGGCGGCGAAACCGGTCCACCGCCGCCGCCACCCGGGCGTCCGCGCCGGTACAGGCGATGGTGAGGCAGAGACGGCCGTTGCAGTCGATGAGGTCCAGCAGGTGCTCGTCCCCGTCCCAGAGCTCCGCTGCATCGGCGAAGCGCCGGGCGTCTGGACCAAAGTTCTTCAGAAAATCGTTGCCGGTACCCAAAGGGATGGCGGTGACCGCGGCGTTGGGGGCGCCTGCTGCCGCCTGGACCACTTCGTGGAGGGTGCCGTCGCCGCCGCAGGCATAGAGCCGCAGCGGGTTCCCTTCCCGGATCAGCCGCCGGGCAGCCTCCTCCGCGCCGCCGGGGCATTCGGTCACCACACAGGTGCAGGAAAGGCCGCGGCGCGTCAGCCGGTCCGCCATCTCCAGCACCCGGGCGGCACCGCTGCCCCGGCCTGCCCGGGGGTTGATGAGAAAGATATGGCGCACGATGGCCCCCTCCTTGCTCCGGGGACCTGCTCAGCCCCCGTACTGAAACACGTCGCACTTGAGCATGCCGTTGTAGAGCTTTCGCTTTTTGTCCGCCGGGCGGCCGAAACACCGCTCGAACTCCGTGTGGGACGAGAGGACCAGCACCCGCCACTTGGGAGGCAGCGTCCCCACGGCCTTGCCGAAGGCCCGGTAGAGCGCCTCCGCCTCCTTCTTTTCCAGAAGGCGCTCACCGTAGGGGGGATTCGTCACCAGCTGGCCGTAGGTGCTTTCCCGGTGGAAAGCGGCCGCGTCGGCCACCTCGAAGCGGACGCAGTCGTCCACCCCCGCCAGGGCGGCGTTGTGCCGGGCCAGGTCCACGGCGGCAGGGTCGATGTCTCCGCCCCAGATGTCGTAGGCGCCGTGGAATTCCTTGTCCTGCGCCTCATCCGCCGCGTCCATCCACAGCCGGGCGTCCATATTCTTCCAGCGTTGGGCGGCGAAGCTCCGGTCCAGGCCCGGGGCCCGGTTTTTGGCGATGAGGGCCGCCTCGATGGGGATGGTGCCGCTGCCGCAGAAGGGGTCGCAGAAAGGGTCCTTGCCCCGGTAGCGGGAAAGCGTCACCAGGGCTGCCGCCAGCGTCTCCTTCAGGGGCGCGCCCATGTTCCTGGCCCGGTAGCCCCGCTTGTAGAGGCCCTCGCCGGAGGTGTCCAGATACAGTGTGGCGGTATCCTTGATAATAGAGAACTGGATCTGGTAGCGGCTCCCGTTTTCCGGCAGCGTCTCGCAGCCGTATACACGCCCCAACCGCTTGGCCGCCGCTTTTTTCACAATGGCCTGACAGGCTGGCACGGAGTGAAGCGCGGAGTTCAGGGAGTAGCCCTTCACCGGGAACTCCCCGTCCCGTGGGATATAGTCCTCCCAGGGCAGCGCCGCCACTCCCTGAAACAGCGATTCAAAATCCGGGGCGGGGAAGGAGCCAAGCTCCATCAGCACCCGGGCGCCGCAGCGCAGGTTGATGTTCAGCCGGGCGATGTCCGCCAGGGTGCCGCTGCAGTGGACCCGGCCGTTTTCCGCCCGGACGGCTTTCAGCTCCAAACGGCGCATCTCGTCCGCCACCAGCGCCTCCAGGCCCAACAGACAGGGGACCGTCAAGATCACGGCGCGCACCTCCTTTTGATATGAAATGGTCGGTCTTGCGTTTTTTCAGTATAGCCAGTATAGCAGGAACGGCCGCGGTGTGCAATGCAGGACTTGTGCCGGTTTCGGAGGGGGTGCCGATGGCAGGGAAGGCGGTTTGTAACCGAAATGAAATAGTATTTTGCGGTTTCGTGTGATACACTGAAACCAACGTAACCGCTGGAACGTTACATAAATACAACAGGAGGTGTTGGTTTGGACTATCTGATGATCTGGGTATGGCTGGGGGCCGTGGTGATTTTCGGTGTGGTGGAGGCCATGACCGCCGGGCTGGTGTCTCTTTGGTTCGTGGTCGGCGCGCTGGCCGGTCTGGCTGCGGCGCTTCTGGACGCGCCGGTGGCGGTACAGCTGGTGGTGTTCGCGGTGGTGTCCGCCGTGGCGCTGGCTGCCAGCCGGCCCTTGGTGCGGCGGCTGCAGGCAAAGCCGCCTGAGGCCACCAACCTGGACCGGGTGATCGGTCAGACGGCCTCCGTGACGGAGACCGTGGACAACCGGCATTCTTCCGGTGCCGTCTATGTGGACGGCAAGACCTGGACCGCCCGCAGCGCCGACGGCTCCGTGATTCCCGCAGGCACGCAGGTGGCCGTACAGCGCATGGAGGGCGTGAAGCTCTTTGTGGAACCCATCAAACAGACGACGGAGGTAATGTAAATGGAGATTTTGCTCTCAGTTCTTCCCTGGGTGATTCTCATCCTCATTGTGGTGGTGCTCATTGTCAGCAACATCGTCATCGTTCAGCAGTCCCGGGCCTACGTGGTGGAGCGTCTGGGCGCGTTCCGCACGGTGTGGAACGTGGGATTGCACCTGAAAGTTCCTTTCATTGAGCGTATTGCCAAGAAGGTTTCTCTGAAAGAGCAGGTGGCGGATTTCGCTCCCCAGCCCGTCATCACCAAGGACAATGTCACCATGCAGATCGACACCGTGATCTACTTCCAGATCACGGATCCCAAGCTCTATACATACGGCGTGGAGCACCCCATGAACGCCATTGAGAACCTTACCGCCACGACCCTGCGGAATATCATCGGCGACATGGAGCTGGACCAGTCCCTCACCAGCCGGGACACCATCAACACCCGTATGCGGGCCATTCTGGATGAGGCCACCGACCCCTGGGGCATCAAGGTCAACCGGGTGGAGCTGAAGAACATCATTCCGCCCAAGGAAATCCAGAACGCCATGGAAAAGCAGATGAAGGCCGAGCGGGAGCGCCGGGAGTCCATCCTCCAGGCCGAGGGCGCCAAGCAATCTCAGATCCTGGTGGCTGAGGGCGAGAAGCAGTCCG
>CALWXI010000139.1 GCA_944385455.1 uncultured Oscillospiraceae bacterium
GCCTATGCCGCAGCCAAAGGCGGCGTGGCCCAGCTGACCAAGGCCCTGAGCAACGACTGGGCCGGCAGCGGCATCCAGGTCAACGCCATTGCCCCCGGCTACATGGCCACCGATATGAACGCGGCCCTGCTGGACCCCGCCAATCCCCGCTTCCAGCAGATCTCCGACCGGATCCCCGCCCACCGCTGGGGCACCGGCGAGGATATGAAGGGCGCATGCGTGTTCCTTGCGTCTCCCGCCAGCGACTACATCACCGGCGTCATTCTGCCTGTGGACGGCGGATATTTGGTCAAATAAAGGAGTTTGATGGATATGAAAATCACGAATCTGAATCTTTATCTGGTCCGCCCCAGATGGTGCTTCCTGGAGATGGAGACGGACGAGGGCATCACCGGCTGGGGCGAACCCGTGCTGGAGGGCCACTGCGACGCAGTGAAAGCCTGCGTGGAGGAGATGAAGCCCTACCTCATCGGCCAGGACCCCGGCCGCATCGAGGACCTGTGGAGCACCATCTACCGCGCCGGCTTCTATCGGGGCGGCGGCGTGCTGATGAGTGCCATTGCCGGCATCGACCAGGCCCTCTGGGACATCAAGGGCAAGCGCTTCGGCGTGCCGGTCTATGAGCTGATGGGCGGCGCGTGCCGCGACTCCATCCGGGTGTACTCCTGGATCGGCGGCGACCGCCCCGCCGACGTGGGCAAGGCTGCCCGGGAGAAGATGGACGCGGGCTTCACCGCGGTGAAGATGAACGCCACCGAGGAGCTGCAGTTTATCGATACCTTCGCCAAGATCGACCAGGTCTTGGAGCGGGTGGCCTCCATCCGGGAAGCCTGCGGCAAGTACTTCGGCATCGCCATCGATTTCCACGGCCGGGTCCACAAACCCATGGCCAAGGTGCTGGCCAAGAAGCTGGAGGAATTCGATCCCATGTTCCTGGAGGAGCCGGTGCTGTGCGAGAACATGGAATACTTCCCGGAGATCGCCGCCTGCTGCAACATCCCCATCGCCACCGGCGAGCGGCTTTTCACCCGCTGGGACTTCAAGCGGCTTTTTAAGACCGGCGGCGTGGACATCATTCAGCCGGACCTGTCCCATGCAGGCGGCCTCACCGAGGTCAAGAAGATCGCCGCCATGGCGGAGGCCTACGACATCGCCCTGGCGCCCCACTGCCCCCTGGGCCCCATCGCCCTGGCCTCCTGCCTGAACGTGGACGCCACCAGCTACAACGCCGCCATCCAGGAACAGAGCATCGGCATCCACTACAACGTGGGCAAGAGCGTGCTGGACTATGTGAAAAACCAGGCGGACTTCACCTTCGTGGACGGTATGGTCCGGATGCCCCGGCTGCCGGGCCTGGGCGTGGAGGTAAACCGGGAACTGGTGCTGGAGGAGGCCAAAACGCCCCACAGCTGGAAAAATCCCGTCTGGCGCCACAAGGACGGCTCCGTGGCGGAGTGGTGATCTCCCTTCAACGGTACTGAAAAAGAGACTGCGGAAATTTCCGCAGTCTCTTTTTTACGCATTTACGCCGGACAGGCGCCGCCCTTCCGCCCGCCCCGGATGGCGGCCCGGCAGGCCACCAGCTCCGACGCCACGCTGACAGCGATCTCCAGAGGTGTCTCCGCACCGATCTCCAGCCCGATGGGCAGGTGCAGGGCCTGGATCTGGGCTTGGGGGCAGCCGTCCGCCTCCAGATTCCGCCGGACGAAGGCCAGCTTCTTCCGGCTGCCCATGCACCCCACATAGGCCGGCTCGCAGGGCAGCACCTGCCGCAGCACCGCCAGATCCGCCTCATGGCCCGGGGTCATCACCACCACATAGTCCGCACGGGTGATGTTCACGAAGTCCGCGATGCGGCCGAAATCCCCCAGCACTACCCGAGCCGCGCCGGGAAACCGCTCCGGCCGGGCCAGCTCCGGTCTCTGATCGAACACCACCACCCGAAAGTCCAGCCGCGCCAGCAGCGGGGCCAGAGCCGCGCCCACATGGCCGCCGCCGAAGAGATACAATGTCTCCCCGGGCCGGATGCCCTCGGTATAAACACCCCCGGCAAACGTGACGCCCGCCGCCGCGGCCCCCTCTTCCACCGAGATCCCCCGGACATCCAGACGCACCGCAGCCTCTGCCCCGCGATCCAGGACCTGGGCCCACCGCTCCAGCTGCGGCAGCGCCTCCGCCTCCAGGCACACCAGCAGCAGCGTCACAGCTCCGCCGCACACCGCCCCGGCGTCGCCGCCGTTTTCCAGCCCGTAGGTCCGGACGCAGCCTCCGCCGCGCTTTAACAGCGCCTCCGCCTCCCGCCGGACCAGCAGCTCCACCCGGCCGCCGCCCACAGTGCCCACGGAGTCCTCCGCAAAGACCGCCATCCGGGCCCCCGGGCCACGGGGAGCGGAGCCCTCCGCCGCAGCCACCGTACAGAGCACCGCCCGGCTCCCCTGCCGCAGCCGGGCGCACACAGCCTCCAGCAGCGCGCGATCTCCCATCATGGCGTCACGCTCCTTCCCCGGGGCGGCAGCCGAAGTGCAGCAGCGCCTCCAGCACGCCGCCGCCCACCGCCAGGGACTTGTCCGAGGCGTACCGGCAGTGGTCCGTCTGACACCGGGGGTCGATGTCCCCGCTCTTCATCCCCGCCGTCACATGGCACCCGGCAGGCAGCAGTCCCCGCAGGCAGCCGTCGATGGTGCAGCGCATAGGGACTCCGTCCACCGTGGCGGCCACCTCTCCGGCACACACCATCTGCCCAATCTCCATACATGGAGTGAACACGCCATCCGCCGGGGCCCGAAGCACCCGCTCCGCCCCATAGCCGCCGATGATCCCCGGCACGCCGGTGTTGGGCAGCGGGGAGCCGGTGTACAGCGCCCGGCCCAGAGTGTGGCCGCGCTTCGTCTCCACAGCGGCGTGGCAATCCACCCCTGCCGTGAAGCCCGGTCCCACACCGATGACCACCGGCGCGTCGGTGATGGCGGTGCCCAGGTTCCGCTTGGCCAGAATGGCATCCACCACACCCGCCGGGTGCAGCGTCTGAATGCAGGTTCCCGCCGGGTCCACCAACACCGCCACGCAGCCCTGCCGGGTCAGCGTCAAGGCCTCCTGCGCCTCCGCCGCGCGGACGGCGGCCACGCCCTCCACCTCCGTCCGGCCCAGCCGGACGGCCTCGGAAAAGCTGACGGTGCGCCGCACAGCGGTAGGCTCCGGCAGATCCGTCATCACCAGAGAAAATCCGGCGCGGTAAAGACGCAGGGCAATGCCTGTGGCCAGATCTCCCGCGCCGCGGATCACGATGGGCATCATACTTCCTCCTTGCTTCCGGGCAGGCGCCCGGCTACCGCCATTGTAAGCCGCGGCAGCAATGCCTGTCAACCAGGCAGCACCCACACCCGCTCCGGGTCCAGGGAAAGCGCCGTCTCCGCGCCCGGCGGTATGTCCGCCGGAGCCGGCAGCTCCGCCCAAAGAGGCGGGGCATCCCTCTCCGCCCCAGCCAGGCGCACCAGCAGCGCGGCGTGCCGCATATCCCGGCGCACCCGCTCCACAGTGCCCCGCAGGGGACCTTCTCCCAGGCGGATGGCCCCGGCGGGCACGCCCAAGGTCCACTGTCCCGCCGGAACACGCCGCGGCAGGGTCACACTCCAAGCCGGGACGGTAAGGCAGGTCCCGTCGGAAACCGCCGGGACAAAGTTTCGGCACCCTGCCAGACGCGCGGCCCCTGCGGTCTCCGGATGCAGCAGCATCTCCTCCATGCTGGCGACCCGTCCCGTCCGTCCCGCCTCCAGGATGCACACCCGGCGGCAGTTGCGGCAGCACTCCTCCGGATCGTGGGACACCCACAGGATGGGTCCGGAAAACCCGGACAGCAGATCTGTCAGCTCCGTCTCCAGATTCCATTTAAGATACTCGTCCAGAGCGGAAAAGGGCTCGTCCAGCAGGATGGCCTGCGGGCGGCTGGCCAGGATCCGGGCCAGGGCCACCCGCTGCTGCTGCCCGCCGGACAGCTGGGCGGGGTAGTGTCCCCCCAGCCCCTCCAGATGGAAGGACCGGAGATACTCCGCCGTCAGGCGGTCCCGCTCCGCGCCCTTTGCCGGGACGGCGCAGCGGATATTCTGCGCCGCCGTCATATTGGGAAACAGCGCGTACTGCTGAAAGAGATATCCCACCTGCCGCTGCTGGGGACGGAGGTTCACCCCCGCCGCGCTGTCAAAGAGCACCCGGTCTCCCAGGGTGATGCGGCCCCGGTCCGGAGTCAGGATGCCCGCGATGCACCGAAGGGTAACGCTCTTGCCGCAGCCGGAGGCCCCCAGCAGCGCCAGCGTCTCCTCCTCCGCCGTGAAGGATGCCCGCAGGTGAAAATCCCCCAGACGCTTTTCGATGTCCACACTCAGTTTCATGCCGTCCGCCTCCTGCCAGGCGCCGCCGTCTCCCGCTGCCGCCGCTCCAGCAGATTCACCGCCAGCAAAATCACGGCGGAAATGGCCACGTTCACCAGCACCCACCGAAAGGCCAGGGCGTCATCATTGGTGCGCCAGAGCTGGTAGACGGTGGTGGAGATGGTGGCGGTGCGGCCGGGGGTATAGCCTGCGATCATGGAAGTGGCGCCATACTCTCCCAAAGCCCGGGCAAAGGAGAGCACGGTCCCCGCCAGGATGCCCTGCCGGCAGCAGGGCATCCGCACCCGCCAGAAGATGTAGGTGTTGGAGAGCCCCAGGGTCCGTCCGGCATCCGCCAGCGTCTCGTCGAAGGCTTCAAAGGCCCCCCGCACCGTACGGTACATCAGCGGGAAAATCACCACGGCGGTGGCGAAGATGGCGGACCACCAGGTCATCACCAGCTTCACGCCGAAGACCTCCAGCGCCCACGCGCCGATCACCCGCTTGGGCCCCAGCACCCGCAGCAGCAGATAGCCCACCACTGTGGGCGGCAGCACCAGCGGCAGCGTCAGCACCACATCCAGCAATCCTTTGATGACCCGGGGCAGCCGGGCCACATAGTAGGCCGCGGCGATGCCGGCGAAGAAGATCACAGCAGTGGAAATGGCGGCGATGCGCAGGGAATTCCACAGGGGATACCAGTCCATGGGACACCTCCTCACCGGGGGCAAAAATACCCCTCCTCAAGATTCGTTCAGAACGCGGGAGAGAACCCCACGCTCTCAAATACGGCCATGGCCGCGTCGCTTTGCAGGTAGTCCAGCAGAGCCTGGGCCTGCTCCGTCTTGCCCGCCTTCAGAACGGCGGCGGGATAAATCACCTGACCGCACATCTCGGGGGTGGCGCCGTCCACCACGGTGAGCCCAGCGGAGAAGGCGTCGGTGGCATAGATAATGCCGCAGTCCACGGCGCCCTCGCTGACCTGGGTGGTGACCTCTTTGACATCGGAGCCGTACGTCAGCTTGCCGGCGGCCTCCATATCCGCCACGGAGAGGCCGTAGTAGTCAAAGATCTTCAGCGTGTACTGTCCCACCGGCACGTCGCTGTTGCCCATGGCCAGCAGCACGCTGTCCCCGCCGCCCAGCAGCCCGGCCAGCTGATCAAAGCTCTCGATCCCCGCGGGATTCCCCTCCGGCACCGCCAGCGTCACCTTGTTTTCCAAAAGGTCGATGCGGCTGCCCTCCAGCAGCATGTCCAGGCCGTCGGGGTTCTTCTCCGCATCGTCCGCCAGCGTGCCGTCCAGGGCGTTCATCTGGGTGGGGGCGGCGGAAATGAAGAGGTCACAGTCCGCGCCCTCCTTGATCTGGGTCAGCAGGTCTCCGGAGGAGGCGAAGTTGAAGGTCATCGTCACCTCCGGGGCAACGTCCTTGTAAAGCTCCGCGATCTCCGTCAGCGTCTCCGTCATGGAGGCGGCGGCGAAGATCATCAGCTCCGTCTGCGCCTCCCCGCCCTGCTCCGTTTCCGGAACCGCCTCCTCGCTGCCGCCGCAGGCTGTGAGGCTCAGGGTCAGAGACAGCGCCAGCGCCAAAGACATCCACTTTTTCACTCGTTTCATCATTCAGCACACCTTTCTTCCGCCGCTTTCCGGCGTGATATTTTAATAAGGGATACGGTTTTCAAAGAACTGCCGCTGCCGCACGGCGGCAGCGGCGCCTCCGCTTTCATTTTCCGAAGGGGCAGATGGGATAGCGGAAGGGCTTGCAGCCCAGGCACAATCACCCCTCCCCCATGGCCGCCAGGTCAGCCCGGGTGATCTCCACTCCGGCCGCCGCCCGGGGCAGCACCAGGTCGAACACCGTGGCCCCGGCGTACATAACGCACCCCGGCAGGCCCATCACCGCCGTTCCGTCCTCAAAGTAGCCCATGAGGAACATGGCGCCGGGCAGCACCGGCGCGCCGTAGGCCACCACCCGGGCCCCTGCGGCCCGGATGCCGCCGGGGGTGTTGTCGTCGGGGTCCACGCTCATGCCGCCGGTACAGAGGATCATTTCCGCCCCGGTGGCCCGCATCTCCCCGATGGCGCGGCGCACCGCCTCCACACCGTCGCCGGAGTAGGTCACCGCCAGCGTCTCGATGCCGTAGGACGCCAGCTTCTCCCGCACCACCGGGGTAAAGGTGTCCTGAATGAGGCCCTTTTTCACCTCGCTGCCGGTAGCCACGATGGCCGCGGTCCTTTTCACGTAGGGCAGCAGCTCCAAAAGAGGCTCCCTGCCGGCGGCCGCCTCGGCGGCGCGGAGGACCTCCTCTCGGATCACCAGGGGAATCACCCGCATCCCTGCCAGCTTATCGCCCCGGCGGACGGCGGTGTTGCCGTGCCGGGTGGCGATCATCACCTCGTCGCCGGAATTCACCGCCAGCAGCCGCCTGCTGTCCACCCGGAAGAGGCCGTCGCAGGCGGCGGTGAGCTCGATCTTGCCCTCCTTGACCTGGCTGCGGTCCATATGGTCGTTGCGGCACAGGGCCAGCAGCCGCTCCGCCGCATCGTCCTCGTGGACCATTCCCGGCTCCATCTCCCAGACATAGAGGTGCTCCTTGCCCATCTCCAGCAGCACCGGGATGTCCTCCGGCTGCACCACATGGCCCTTGCGGAACCGGGCGTCCTTGTACTGGTCCTTGATGATCTGGGTCAGGTCGTGGCAGAGCACGTGGCCCGCGGCCTGACGGGTGTCGATGAGCTTCATGCCGTCGCCTCCAGAATCGTGATGGGATCCCCCTTGCGCACGGTGCCCTCCCGGACCACAATGGCAAAGATCCCTTCGGTGGGCATGACACAGGTGCCGGTGAGGCGGCGGATGGCACAGTCGCTGTGGCACTCCTTGCCGATCTGCGTCACCTCCACCACCGCCTCCCCGATCTGCAGCCGCGTCCCCACCGGCAGCGCGGTAAGGCAGATTCCCTCTGTGTTGATGTTCTCGGCGAAAATGCCGGGAGGGAGATCCACTCCCAGGCCCCGCATCCGGTTCACGCTTTCCTGGGCCAGGAGGCTGATCTGGCGGTGCCAGTCTCCGGCGTGGGCGTCTCCCACGATGCCGTGGCGCAGCCGCAGCCGGATCTCCGGCACCTCCCGCTTAGGCGTTCCCTTCTCCCGGCTGATGTTCACCGCCGTCACTCTGGCGCTGGTAGACACCGCTTTTTCCCCCTTCCTTGTACAAAAGCCGCACATCCGTGATCTCCATGTCCCGCTGCACCGCCTTGCACATGTCGTATACCGTCAACGCCGCGGCGGACACCGCCGTCAGCGCCTCCATCTCCACGCCGGTCTCGCCCCGGCAGGAGACTTCGCTGTAAATGGTCAGCACCTCCGGCTCCAGGGTGAACCGCAGGTCCACCCTGCTCAGCAGCAGCGGATGGCACATGGGGATGAGGTCGCTGGTGCGCTTGGCGGCCATGATCCCCGCCACCTGGGCCACCGCCAGCACATCCCCCTTGGCCACGCCGCCGGTTCGGATCAGCGCCGCCGTGGCCGGGGCCATGTGGACCGTCCCCTCCGCCACAGCGGTGCGGAAGGTTTTCGCCTTGTCCGTCACATCCACCATCCGGGCCCGGCCCTGGTCCCCAAAGTGGGTCAGCTCCATGGTTCTATCCTCCGATCCTGTTCATATCCCGCTCCGCCTCGCTGCGGCCGGTCTCCGCCATGTGGTGGCGCTCCGGCTTGGCGGCGATCCCCGCCCGGATGGCCCGCTCCAGGTCCAGGCCGTGGAGGCCCCGGAGGGGGATTTCCCCGGCGGAGTGGAGGCAGGGCTTGAGCATACCGTCCGCCGTCACCCGGATGCGGTCGCACCGGTTACAGAACCGGCAGCTCATGGGCTGGATCAGCCCCACCAGCCCCCGGGCCCCCGGCCGGCGGTACCGCCGGGCCACGCCGCCCAGGTCCACCG
>CALWXI010000140.1 GCA_944385455.1 uncultured Oscillospiraceae bacterium
GTGCCGTTGCCGGCGATGGACAGGGAGAAGAACGCCTGTCCCAGGGCATAGACCCACACAAGGGGATCCAGCAGCCCCTCCGGCCGGAGGACGAAGAGGTAGCGGTAGCCCTCCGCCGCCCCGGGCAGGGTGCAGATGTACACCGCAAGCCCCGCGAACAGCAGGAAAAAGAGGGGCATGAGCACCTTGTTGGCCCGCTCGATGCCCCCGGCGATGCCCAGGGCCATGATGACCAATGTGACGGCCATGGCGGCGGTCTGCCAGGCGGTATTGCCCCAGGCGGAGGCGGTGTCGTTGAAGAAGGCGGTGAAGCCCTCCACGCCCTCACGGGCCAGCACCGCGCCGGTAAAGCTGCCCGCGGCGTACTTCAAAAGCCAGCCCACCACCACGGAATAGCCGATGGCCATGGCCAGGGAGCCCAGCACCGGCACCAGGCCCAGCACCTGGCCCCAGGTCCGGCTCCCGGTGCGCTGCTGCGCCGCCGCGCCGAAGGCCACGATGGGCCCGCCGCCGGTGGCCCGGCCGAAGGCCATCTCCCCGATGACGCCGGTGGCGGCGATGAGGGCCACGAACAGCAGGTAGGGGATGAGGAAGGTGGCGCCGCCGTACTGGGACATCCGGGAGGGGAAGAGCCAGATGTTCCCCATGCCCACGGCGGACCCGATGCACGCCAGCTTGAAGCCCCATTTGGACCGGAACGCGTCCCGAGGGCGGTTGTTCTCGTTCATGTGTGTTCTCCCGTTTTCCGGCGGAGCGTGTCCGCGCGTGATCGGGGATATTGTATCATATCCTTCCGCCAGATGGAAGGGCCGTGCCGGAACACGAAAAAATTTACGGTGCTGTGAAGAAATCCCGCGGCCTGCATCGTATGATGAATGACGGAACAAGAGAGGAGGCGGTGGACAGCTTGACGAGCAAGGAACAGTTTTCCCGGCTGGTGGCCCAATATGAGCGTCTGGTGTACACCGTCTGCTTTCAGCTGGCACGGGACAGCGCGGCGGCGGAGGATCTGACCCAGGAGGCCTTTCTCTCCGCCTACCTGCACCGGGACAGCTGCCCGGCGGGCTATGAGCGCCAATGGCTGTGCCGCATTGCCGCCAACAAGGCCAAGGACTACCTGCAAAGCGCCTGGAACCGGCACACGGTGCTGCCCGGGGACGAGGAGATGCCCACCGGGCTCTCCCCGCCCACGGAGGAGGTGGCCCTGGCCCGGTCCGGCGCGCGGGAGATCGCCGAGGCCGTGGCGGCGCTGCAGGAGCCGTACCGCCCGGTGTGCCGGCTGTGCCTTTTGGAGGAGCGAACGCCGGAAGAAGCGGCCCTGGCCCTGGGCAGGCCGGTAAAGACGGTCCACACGCAGCTCAGCCGCGGCAAAAAGCTGCTGCGGCAGCAATTGGAAAGGAGGGGATACCATGGAGATCTTCCGCGCGGACGGACACCTGACCGATGAGGCTCTGGCCTCCCTGGCGGAAGGGCGGCCCCTGGAGGAGCTCACCCGCCTGGAGATGGCGGAGCACCTGTCCTTCTGCGACCTGTGCCTCCAGCGCTACACCGACGCCCTGACGGGCGCGGAGCTGGCGGTGCCCCCGGCCTCCTGCCGGGAGGGACTGTGGCGCCGGGTCCGGGTCCGGGCCATCCGGCTTCTCACCAACCGCTACGCCACCGCCGCCGCCGCGGTGGTCCTGGCGCTGACCCTGGTCTGGAGCGACGTGGGACGCCCCGCCGCCGCTTCTCCGGATCCCCCCGCCGTCTCCGCCCGCATCCAGTCCCACCTGGCATGGTGGAACAACTCCCTGGACCAGGCGGTATCCGGTCTGGCCGACCTGCTGGACGCCGTGGGCGGCCGGCTCTCTGAATCCACACAAGGAGGAACCAACTCATGAGACCCAAACACGGACTGCTGTTTTTCCTCTCTTCCTGCGTCCCCGGCTGCGGCGAGATGCACCAGGGATATATGAAGCGGGGCATTTCCATCCTCACCGCCTTCTGCGCGCTCTTCGCCCTGTCGGTCTTTCTGGAGATCGGGGCGGTGGCGGTGCTGATGCTGCCGCTGTGGCTCTACTCCTTCTTCGACAGCTACAACCTCCGCGCCCGGATGCTGGACGGCACCGCGGAGCCGGACGCCTACCTCTTCGGTCTTTCGGACATGGATTCCCGCAAGCTGGCGGAGCTCTGCCGCAAACGCCACAGCCTCATCGGCTGGGTCCTGGTGGCCGTCGGCGTCTACGCCCTCTACGAGCGTCTGGCCGGAGGGGTGCTGTCCCAGCTGCTGGGATGGAGTGAGGAGCTGGACTGGCTCTATTTCCTGCTGGTCTACGACCTGCCCCGCCTGGCGGTGACGGTGCTCATCATCGCCCTGGGCGTGTGGTTCATCCGGGGACCCCGCAGGGACGGTACCGGCGACATTCCGCCCTTCACCCCGCCCGCCGGGGAGGCGCCGGGAGAGGAGGAGCGCCATGACCAGCTTTGAGCAAATGGATCAGGCCCCGCAGACGCCGCCCCGGCGCCGGGCGGGCACCTTCACCCTGGGGGGCGTGCTGATTGTCACCGGCGCACTGATGGCCCTGTCGCTTTTCTTTCCGGAAGCGGATTTTGACTGGGCGCTGAAGGCCTCCCCGCTGATCCTCATCTCTCTGGGCGCGGAGGTGCTGCTGGCCGCCCGGGGCGGCGCCCGGGTGAAGTACGACTGGGCGGCCATGGTGCTGTGCTTCCTGCTCACCGGCGGGGCGCTGTGCCTGTACGCGGCGGCCTGGATGCTGCTGCACGTCCCGGACTGGTATCTCTATTGGTAGAAAGAGCAGAAGGACCCCCGGCCCAGATTGGGCCGGGGGTCCTTGCTTGGATTCAGGGCTTGCCCGCCTGGCGCATGGAGAGGGAGATGCGCCTTTTCTTCTCGTCCACCTCCAGCACCCGCACCTGCACCACATCGCCCACGGACACCACCTCCGAGGGGTGGCGGAGAAAGCGGTCCGCCACCTGAGAGATGTGGACCAGGCCGTCCTGGTGGACGCCGATGTCCACGAACACACCGAAGTCGATGACGTTGCGTACCGTGCCGGTGAGGGTCATGCCGGGCTTCAAGTCCTTGATCTCCAGGACGTCGGTGCGGAGGATGGGGCGGGGCAGCTCCTCCCGGATGTCCCGGCCGGGCTTCATCAGCTCCGCGGCCACGTCCCGCAGGGTGGGCACGCCCACTCCCGCCTCCTGCGCCGCCCGTTCCTCGCCGTAGGCGCGGACCTGGGCGGGAAGATCTCCCAGCTGTCCGGCGCTCACGTCCGCCAGAGTGTGGCCGGTGAGAGCGAGCAGCTTTTCCGCCGCGGCGTAGCTCTCCGGATGGACGGCGGTGTTGTCCAGCACGCTTTTGCTCTCCGGCACCCGCAGGAAGCCCGCGCACTGCTGGAAGGCCTTGGGACCCAGCTTGGGCACCTTCAGAAGCTGGCGGCGGGAGGTGAAGGGGCCGTTTTCCTCCCGGTAGGCCACCACATTTTTGGCGGTGGCGGCGGTGAGTCCCGCCACACGCTGCAAAAGCGACGCGGACGCGGTGTTCACGTCCACGCCCACGGCGTTGACGCAGTCCTCCACCACGCCGTCCAGCGCCTCGTCCAGCCGCTTTTGCGGGCAGTCATGCTGGTACTGGCCCACACCGATGGCCTTGGGGTCGATCTTCACCAGCTCCGCCAGGGGGTCCTGGAGCCGCCGGGCGATGGACACCGCGGACCGCAGGTTCACGTCGAACTGGGGGAACTCCGCCGCCGCCAGGGCGCTGGCGGAATATACGGAGGCCCCCGCCTCGGAGACGATCATATAGCTCACGGCGGTCCCCGCCTCCCGCAGGCGGCGGATCAGCTCCACGGCCATCTGCTCCGTCTCCCGGCTGGCGGTGCCGTTGCCGATGGCGATGTGGGCCACCCCGTGGCGGCGCACCAGCTTCTCCAGGGCGGCGATGGCCTCCTCCTTCTGCCGCTGGCCGTAGGTGGGGTACACCACGGCGGTGTCCAGCACCTTGCCGGTACCGTCCACCACCGCCACCTTGCAGCCCATGCGATACCCCGGGTCCAGGCCCATGGTCACCTTTCCTTTCACCGGCGGCTGCATCAAAAGGGGCTTGAGGTTCAGCGCGAACTGGCCGATGGCCCCCTCCCCGGCCTTCTCCGTCAGGGCCGAGCGGATCTCCCGCTCCAGGGAGGGGAAGAGCAGCCGGTCCCAGGCGTCCTCCGCCGCCGCCTTCACGAATTCCATGGCGGCGCTGCCCGGCACCACCGCGTGCCGCCGCACCGTCCGCAGGGCGGTCTCCCGGTCCGTTTCCACCCGGACCTTCAGCTTCTCCTCCCGCTCGCCCCGGTTGATGGCCAGGATCTGGTGGCCCTGGAGCCGGGAGAGGGGCTGGGAGAAGTCATAGTAGAGGCGGTAGACCGTGTCCTCCTCCGTGGCGGCGGTGCTCACCAGCCGCCCCTCCTTCTCCAGCAGCCCCCGCAGCCGGCCCCGGAGCTGGGCGTCGTCGCTGAGGGTCTCGGCCACGATGTCCGACGCCCCGGCCAGGGCATCCTCCGCCGTCTCCACGCCCTTTTCCGGGTCCACATAGTCCGCGGCGGCAGTCAGGGGATCCGGGCAGTCCGGCCCCTGGGCGAAGAGCAGCTGTGCCAGAGGCTCCAGCCCTTTCTCCCGGGCCACCGTGGCCCGGGTGCGGCGCTTTTGCCTGTAAGGCCGGTACAGATCCTCCACCTCCGCCAGCGTGGCGGCGGCGGTCAGTGCGGCGGAGAGCTCCTCCGTGAGCTTTCCCTGGGCCTCGATGGCGGCGCGCACCGCCTCTCTCCGCTCCTCCAGGCCCCGGAGGTACTGGAGCCGCTCCTCCAGGGTGCGCAGGGCGGTGTCGTCCATGGCGCCGTGGAGCTCCTTCCGGTAACGGGCGATGAAGGGGATAGTGTTGCCCTCGTCCAGGAGGCGCACCACGTTCTCCACATGCTGGGGGGATTGGTTCAGCTCTCCGGCCAGGGTCTGTATGATGGGTTCCATAGGATGCTCCTTTGTTCAGATGAGATAGGAATATTTTACGCGATTTCAGGCCATAAGTCCAGCCGATTTCCTTGCGCT
>CALWXI010000141.1 GCA_944385455.1 uncultured Oscillospiraceae bacterium
TCCTCTGCTCCCATAACTTCTCCGTCCCCTTCAACCAGCCCATCGCCTACGCCCAGAAGGTGGGCGAGCTGACCAACATGCTGGCCAACGGCCAGATCCTGGTGCAGCGCTTCGGCGACATCCTGGATGGCAAGCGGACGTGGCAGAAGGAGCTGGCGCAGTCCAACATCCGGCCCACTCTGCCGGACGCCGTGGCCGGCGATATCACCGCTGCCATGCCCTACCGGGCCATGATGAACATCATCAACTTCATCCAGGCCATGGACTATGTGGTGCCGGGCTTTGCCTCCTATGAGACGCTGCTCTACTCTCCCGAGCTGAAGTTCTACTCCAACCGGGTGAAGATGGACACGGACTTCAATACCAGCCTCAAGGGCCTCCACTGTCTGGGCGACAGCTCCGGCTGGACCCGGGGGCTGATGATGGCGTCCATCATGGGCGTCCTCATGGGCCGCAAGATCGCGGAAGAGGGCTGACAAAGCGAAAAAGCTGCCGGATCACCGGCAGCTTTTTCACGTCTGGAGCCGGATTTGACAAGCTGCAACCGTTGGTTGACAAAGTTCCAACCGCTGCGTTCTTGCTGTTGCGGGAGAGATCGGGTATCATCACGGAAGTTCAAGAGAAAGCGAGTGTGGAAGGAATGAGATTTGCAGAAAAGCTGGCGGACCTGCGCCGCCGGGCGGGCCTGTCCCAGGAGCAGCTGGCAGACCGCTTGGGCGTTACGCGGCAGTCTGTTTCCAAATGGGAGGGAGGAGCCGCTATGCCGGACATTGGCAAGCTGATTTCCTTGTCAGAGCTGTTCGGTGTCAGCGTGGACTATCTGGTGAAGGACTATCTGGATGCGCCGGAGGGAGAGGCGGATCTGGACCAGGCACAGGCCCGGCGGCTGGAGGAGAAGGTGGACGATCTGACCCGGTACATTCGGGGCACCGTCTATTCCTATGACAGCAGGCTGAGAATCTTCGGATTGCCGCTGGTCTCTGTCCGGATCGGCTTCGCCCGGCACCAAAAACTCTCCCGGGATCACGTGGCCAGAGGCTTCATCGCCATTGGGAATGCCGCCGTCGGCGTGGTGTCCATCGGCCTTGTAAGCGTCGGCGTTCTCAGCCTGGGAGTCCTGGCGGTGGGGCTGCTGGCGCTGGGGGCTGTGGCCTTCGGTGCGGCGGCCTTCGGAATCGCGGTCCTGGGGATTCTTGCTCTGGGCGTCAGCGCTGTTGGAATCTATGCCGGCGGCGTGGCGGCCATGGGAGCGAAGATCGCCGTGGGCGTGGCGGCCACCGGCGCGGTGGCGGTGGGGCAGGAGGCCTCCGGGGCCCATGTGCTGCTGTGGGGGAACGGCCTCACTGCCGGGGAGGTAGAAGCATTTTTGCTGGCCCATTGTCCGGATCTTCCGGGGCTGCTGCTGCGGGCGCTGTCCTGGCTGGGCGCACATATCCGATAGAAAAACGCGTGGAGAGACTGCAATTCGTCTCTCCACGCGTCAGCGTTTGCCCAGAATATCCCGGCGGATGTAGGAAAAGGCCGCGTCCTCGCCTTCGTCCCGGAGCTTGCGGAGCATGGATTCCAGCAATGCCTCCGTGGCGGGGTGGAGCAGCAGCCGCTTTTCCTTCCCGCGCTGGAAAAAGCGATAGGGATCGGAGGGGTCAAAATCTTTGCCCCGGTAGACCTTGCTGGCGGCCAGACGGTCACAGAACATCTCCGCCACGTACCGTCTGGGCATCTCCACGCCCGCGATGCCCTCGCCGGTGAGGCTGTAATCCGTCCAGTACTCAAAATGATGGTGGTTGCGGCCCTTGTGGTGGAGCCAGGAGGCGCTGTAGCCGCAGTCGCGGCGCTGGGCGTCGTTGGGGCTGCGGTCCCCCTGGAAGTATTTCACCCCCGCCCAGAATTCCACCGGGCTGTACTTGGACAGGTCATGGGTCAGCCCCTGCCAGTACAGTCCCAGGCGGAAGCAATATTTCCGGACCAGTGCCCGGTGGCGGTTCACTGTTTTCAGATGGGCGAGAAAATGCAAGATCAGGTCACCTCGATCGTAAGCTCTTCCTGCAGTATAGCACGGCGGGAAGAAAAAAACGAGAAAAATCTGCATGGATTTTTCCCGGAGAGGCAGGATAGGCGGGAGGTGTTTGCATGGAAGGAGCCTTTTTTCTCTGCCCGCCGGCCTGGGAACGGTGGCTGCCGCCCGGTGTCCGGTCCATCCGCAGCGTGGAAGAGCTGGGGAGCAGACAGTGGGGGCTGTTGGTCCTGACGCCGGAAGGAGGACTCTTGGCGGGGGAAACGGTGCTCTCCTGCCGGGAGCTTCTGCTGCCCGGAGAATGCCGTACAGCGGCCGTGCCCGCGGAGACGGTGGTGACGTATGGCCTTTCCCGCCGGGACAGCCTCACCCTCTCCAGCCTGTGCCAGCCGCTTTTGTGCGTGCAGCGGACGCTGCCCCGGCTCCAGGGTCCGCCGGTGGAGCCTCAGGAGCTGCCGCTGGAGAGGCTGCCCCTGCCGGCGGAATCGCTGCTGCCGCTGCTGGGAGCATGGCTGTTGCAGATGCCGCAGACAGAGCTTCACATCCCATGGTAGGCTGATGCAAAAGGAGGGAACGGCATGAGCTGGTATGGATGGTTCGTTTTGGCGCTGATCCTGGGAGGAGCTGCGTGGGTGTGGCATGTGCTCTGCGCTGGGGATACCGTCGGTTGCGTGGGCTGCGGCCGGTGCATCGCTGCGGGGGAGTGTGTGCTCCGCCGGGAGCAGGCGGAAAAACGGGGCGAAAAGCCCCGGAAAGCGTCTTGACAAACGCTGCGAATGGGATATAATAATTTGCGTTCATCAAAAAAATGCCAGGATGAAGCCAGCTTTGCGAAACCGGCAGCAGCGAGAGGGGAGACGGTGCAAGCCCCTTGCCCACGCCGCAGAGCAGCCACTTCGGAGCGGTCCGCGAGGAGCGGAACGGTTCATCCCCGTTACCGGATGGCTAAGATGCCCCTGTCATGGGGGATAATTAGGGTGGTACCGTGAAGCGTCAGCCTTCGCCCCTAAGTTGGGGCGGAGGCTTTTTTGTGTGCCGGTGCCGGACTTGCGGTCAAATATTTTTATCATACAGGAGGAAGACGAACATGGCGCATCCCTATTACGGGCTGAACGAACTGCGGGAGATGTTCCTCAGCTACTTCGAGAGCAAGGGCCACCTGCGGCTGCCCAGCTTTTCCCTGATCCCCCACCACGATGCCAGCCTGCTGCTGATCAACAGCGGCATGGCGCCCATGAAGACCTGGTTCACCCGGGAGGAGGAGCCTCCCTGCAACCGGGTCACCACCTGCCAGAAGTGCATCCGTACCGGCGACATCGAAAACATCGGCAAGACCGACCGCCACGGCACCTATTTTGAGATGCTGGGCAATTTCTCCTTCGGCGACTATTTCAAGAAGGA
>CALWXI010000142.1 GCA_944385455.1 uncultured Oscillospiraceae bacterium
GAAACGGAGGATACGCGTATGCGGACACTGTTCAAGGGCGGCACCGTGGTCTCCGGTGCCGGCGCCAAGCGGGCCGACGTGCTGACGGACGGGGAGAAGATCCTGGCCGTGGGCCGGAACCTCAAGCAGGAAGCCGACGCCGTGACGGACGTCTCCGGCTGCCTGCTCTTCCCCGGCTTCATTGACGCCCACACGCATTTCGACCTGGACGTGGCGGGCACCACCACCGCCGACGACTTCTATACCGGCAGCCGCGCCGCCCTCCGGGGCGGCACCACCACCGTCATTGACTTCGCCTGCCCCAACAAAGGAGAAAGCCTCCACCACGGCCTGGAACTGTGGCACCGGAAGGCCGATGGGCGCACCTTCTGCGACTATGGCTTTCACATGACCATCGACGATTGGAACGAGTCCATCCGCAGCGAACTGCCCGACATGTTCGCTCAGGGTGTTTCTTCCTTTAAAATGTATATGACCTATCCGGCCATGATGATCGGCGACCGGGACATGTACTGGGCGCTGAAGGAACTCAAGGCCCTGGGCGGCATCTGCGGCGTCCACTGCGAAAACGCCGGGGTCATCGACGGCATGATCGCCGAATACAAGGCCGCCGGCGAGCTGGGGCCCGACTCTCATCCCCGCTCCCGTCCGCCCTATCTGGAGGCAGAGGCGGTGGGACGGCTGCTGCGCATCGCCCAGGCCGCCAACTGTCCCGTGGTCATCGTCCACCTCACCAACCACGAGGCGCTGCGGGAGGTGGAGCACGCCCGCCAGCGGGGCCAGCGGGTCTATGTGGAAACCTGTCCCCAGTATCTGCTGCTGGACGAAAGCCTCTACTTCAACCCTGACTTCTCCACCGCCGCCCGGTACGTCTGCGCGCCGCCCCTGCGCTCCCGAACAGAGCAGGAGGCATTGTGGCGGGCCCTGCGCCGGGGCGAGATCCAGACCGTCTCCACGGATCACTGCTCCTTTACCCTGGCCCAGAAGGACATGGGCCGGGCGGACTTCACCAAGATCCCCGGCGGCCTCCCCGGCGTGGAGACCCGGGGCGAGCTGATCTGGTCCTACGGCGTGGCCAAGCGCCGCATCACCCCCGCGCGGATGTGCCGGTTGCTCAGCGAGAATCCCGCCCGGCTGTATGGCCTCTTCCCCCGCAAGGGCATTCTCTGGCCCGGCAGCGACGCCGACATCGTGGTCTATGACCCCGGTCTCAGCCACGTCATCCAGGCGGAGGACTGCGTGGCCAATGTGGACTACAACCCCTATGAGGGCTTCGTCACCGCCGGCGGCATCCGGGAGGTGTGGCTCCGGGGGCAAAAGGCCGTGGACCGCGGCGCTGTACTGGACGAGTCCCCCCGGGGCCGCTACATGGCCCGGGGCAAATGCTCGCTGTAATCTGAAAAGGCGCCCCGGAGCGTTTGCTCCGGGGCGCCTTTTCAGATTCAGACCGTGGGGTACTCGCCGTCCCACAGCACCTTGCGGAACTTCATGGGATCGGTGTTGCCCTCGGTGGAAAACAGCAGCACCTGGCTGAACCGGTCCAGCTCCAGGTGCTCCCGGAGGTCCCGGTACTCGTCGGTCTCCATTAACGCCGCCAGCAGTCCCATGCCCACCGCTCCGGATTCTCCGGAAATCACCGTGGGGTCCCCCTTCACCGGCACGCCCAGCATCCGCATGCCCCGGGCACTGACCCAGTCCGGGCAGGACACAAAGGCCGAGACATGGTTGCGCAGGATATCCCAGGAGAGGATGTTGGGCTCGCCGCAGGCAAGACCCGCCATAATGGTCTTGAGATCCCCCTCCACGATGCGCGGCTTGCCGTCCCCTGCCAGAGCCCCCTGGTACAGGCAGTCCGCCGCCCGGGCCTCCATCACCACAAACTTGGGGGGATCATTGGGGAAGAGATTCGTAAAGAATCCCACTACCGCGCCGGCCAGGCTCCCCACGCCAGCCTGCACGAACACATGGGTGGGCCGGTTCACGCCGATCTGCCGCAGCTGATCCGCCGCCTCCGAGGCCATGGTGCCGTATCCCTGCATGATCCATGCGGGGATCTCCTCATAGCCCTCCCAGGCAGTGTCCTGAACCACCACGCCGTGCTTGGTGGCCGCCGCCTCCGCCGCCGCCATCCGGACGCAGTCGTCGTAATTCACATCCTCGATGGTAACCTGCGCTCCCTCCCGGGCAATGTTCTCATACCGGGCCTGGCTGCTGCCTTTGGGCATGTGGACCACAGCCTTCTGCCCCAGCTTGTGGGCCGCCCAGGCCACGCCCCGGCCATGGTTGCCGTCAGTGGCGGTGAAGAAGGTAGCCTGACCAAACTCCTGCCGGAAGGCCTCGCTGGTGAGATAGTCATAGGTCATCTCACTGACATCCCGGCCCATCTGCTGGGCAATGTACCGGGCCATGGCAAAGGACCCGCCCAGCACCTTGAAGGCGTTGAGGCCGAAGCGGAAGGACTCATCCTTCACAAAAAGCCCCCCCAGGCCCAGATACTGGGCCATCCCGCTGAGCCGGGCCAGGGGCGTGATGGAATACTGAGGAAAGCTGGTGTGAAAAAACCGGGCCTTGGCCACGTTCCCCAAAGACATGATGGACAGCTGTCTGTCTTCGCTGGGAGGCATCCGGTTGCCGACCCATCTGATGGTGTCCTTCATCGTTCCGCACCTCTCTAAAAAAATTTTTAGTACGTCAAATTTTTTGTTTGCTTTCAGCTTCATGATATCATAGTTCCCCCGGAAGTCAAGGGCTTTTGCAAATTTTCCTCTCTCCCCCGAATCGCCTTATTTTTCCTCTTGACAAATACCCCGTGGGGGTATATGCTGGTTTCAGCAAAAATACCCCGTGGGGGTATATCTCCCACAGAACAGGAGGACCTATGCGGGAAGAAAAATATGACATCTCCGGAATGCACTGCGCGGCATGCAGCGCGTCTGTGGAACGGGTGACCCGGAAACTGCCGGGCGTGGAGCGCAGCGATGTGAACCTCACCACCGGCATCATGACCATCGCCTATGACGAAAACCAGGTCACGCCGGAACAGATCGTGGCCAAGGTGGAAAAGGCGGGCTTCGGCGCCGCCCTCCATGCCGACACACCGCAGCAGGCTGCTGCCGATCCTCAGGACCAGGAAACGCGGGAACTGCGGCAGCGCAAGTGGGAACTCATCGTGGCAGCGGTGCTCTCCGCCGCGCTGCTGTATGTGTCCATGGGTCAAATGCTCCCCTTTGGCCTCCCGGCCCTGCCGCTGCCGGATCTCATCTCCATGCACACCCATCCGGTGAACTTTGCCCTGCTGCAGCTGCTTTTGACCATTCCCGTGCTCTACTGCGGACGGCGCTTCTTCACGGGGGGCTTCAAGGCGCTCTTTCACGGTAATCCCAACATGGACTCCCTGGTGGCCATCGGCTCGGCCTGCTCCTTTGCCTACAGCGTGGTGATGACCTTCCTCATCTCCGACGATCCCCACACCTACGTTCACAACCTCTATTATGAATCCGCCGCCGTGGTGCTGACATTGGTGTCCCTGGGCAAGTTCCTGGAGAGCCGCAACATGCAGAAGACCAAGGGCGCCATCACCGCGCTGATGCAGCTGGCGCCGGACACCGCCGTCCTGGCCGACTCCGGCCGGGAGGTGCCCACGGCGCAGCTGAAGCCCGGGGACGTGGTGCTGGTGAAGCCCGGCGCCCGGGTGCCTGCCGACGGGCAGGTCCTGCAGGGCGAGAGCAGCATCAACGAGGCCATGCTCACCGGCGAGAGCATCCCGGTGGAGAAGGGGCCGGGCAGCGAGGTCATCGGCGGCAGCGTGAACCTCAACGGCGCGCTGCGCGTCCAGGTCACCCGCACCGGCCAGGACACCACCCTGGCCCGGATCATCCGTTTCGTGGAGGATGCCCAGGGCAAGAAGGCTCCCATCTCCAAAACCGCCGACAAGGTGGCCGGAGTCTTTGTCCCCACGGTCATCGGTCTGGCGCTGCTCTCCGCCGCGGCCTGGGCCATCGCGGGCCAGCCCTTCGCCTTCGTGCTGCGGGTGTTCACCTCCGTGCTGGTCATCGCCTGTCCCTGTGCCCTGGGCTTGGCCACCCCCACGGCCATCATGGTGGGCACCGGCCTGGGTGCAAAACACGGCATCCTGATCCGCTCCGGCGAGATCCTGGAGATCACCCACAGCGTGGACACCGTAGTGCTGGACAAAACCGGCACCGTCACGGCGGGCAAGCCTGCGGTGACGGAGATCCGCCCCCGGAACGTGGAGACCCGGGAGCTTCTGTCAGTGGCGGCAGCAGTGGAATCCGCCTCCGCCCATCCCCTGGCTCAGGCCATCGCGGACTACGCCGCACAGCAGCAGCTGGGAGAGCTTCCCCATCCGGAATCCGTGGAGAACCTCTCCGGCCGGGGGCTGCGGGCCGTGCTGGACGGCGCCCGGGTGCTGGCGGGAAACC
>CALWXI010000143.1 GCA_944385455.1 uncultured Oscillospiraceae bacterium
GTGTCACCTACGGCGTGGGCGGCGACGTGATCCTGGTGTCCTTCGACGCCAACAAGCCCTATGTCCAGATGGTCATGGAAGGCAAGATCAACGCCAACTTCGAGTGCAACCCCATGGCCGCTCCCACTGTCGCTGAGATCATCCAGCAGCTGGAGGCCGGCGAGACTCCCGAGAAGGAGATCTATGTGACTGAGTCCTGGTTCGCCGCCGAGGACAACGTGGCCACCATCACGGTCAACGGCGAGGAGCAGCCCATGATCCACGTCACCCAGGAAGTTCTGGACGCCCGTCCCTACTAATTTCTGTATTGCTCCCAGCTGCCGCAGGCAGTCGGACACATAATCCCAGGGAGGACCCTTCAACATACCAGAGGGTCCTCCCTTTTTCATTCGAGGTGATTTGAGTTGGAAGAGAACATCATTCTGACGGCACGGGGAATCACCATGACCTTCCCCGGTGTCAAGGCGCTGGACGGTGTGGATTTTACCCTCCGCAAGGGCGAGATCCACGCGCTGATGGGGGAGAACGGCGCCGGCAAGTCCACCCTCATCAAATGCCTCACCGGCATCAATGACTTTGAGGCCGGTGAAATTCACGTGGCCGGTGTGGAGGGCCCCGTGAAGAACCACTCCACTCTGGATGCCCAGCGGGTGGGCATCTCCACCGTGTACCAGGAGGTCAACCTCTGCCCCAACCTCAGCGTGGCGGAAAACCTGTACATCGGCCGGGAACCCATGACCGCCTTCCACACCATCGACCGGCGGGCGATGGTGAAGCGGGCCGACGAACTGGTCAAGCGGCTGGACATCAAAGTGGATGTGACCCAGAACCTGGAGAACTATTCCCTGGCCATTCAGCAGATGATCGCCATTGCCCGGGCGGTGGACATGGAGTGCAAGGTCCTGATCCTGGACGAGCCCACCTCTTCTCTGGACGACAGCGAGGTGGAAAAGCTCTTCAAGATGATGCTGCAGCTCAAGGCCCAGGGCGTGGGCATCGTGTTCGTCACCCACTTCCTGGAGCAGGTGTACGCCGTGTGCGACCGGATCACCGTGCTCCGCAACGGCACCCTGGTGGGCGAGTATCCCGTGGCGGAGCTGCCCCGGGTGAAGCTGGTGGCAGCCATGATGGGCAAGGACTTCGACGATCTGGCCTCCATCAAGCCCGAGGGCTTTACATATGACGCCAAGGCGCCGCTGGAGATCGAGGCCCGGGGCCTGAGCCACAAGGGCACCATCAAACCCTTCGACCTGGACATCCACCAGGGTGAGGTCATCGGCCTCACCGGTCTGCTGGGCTCCGGCCGCAGCGAGCTGGCCCGGGCCATCTACGGTGCCGACAAGGCCCAGACCGGCACGCTGAAGGTGGGCGGCAAAGACGCCAAGATCAACCAGCCCATTGACGCCATGAACATGGGCATGGGCCTGCTGCCCGACGACCGCAAGGCGGAGGGCATCATCGGCGACCTGTCCGTCCGGGAGAACATCATTCTGGCCCTCCAGGCTAAGCGCGGCATGTTCCGTCAGCTCTCCCGGGCCCAGCAGGAGGAGATTGCCGACCGGTACATCGACCTGCTGCAGATCAAGACCGCCAGCCGGGAGACCCCCATCAAGCAGCTCTCCGGCGGCAACCAGCAAAAGGCCATCCTGGCCCGGTGGCTGGCCACGGATCCGGACTTCCTGATTCTGGACGAGCCCACCCGCGGCATTGACATCGGTACCAAGACGGAGATCCAGAAGCTCATCATCAAGCTGGCCGGCGAGGGCAAGAGCGTCATGTTCATCTCCTCCGAGATCGAGGAGATGCTGCGCACCTGCAACCGCATGGCGGTGCTCCGGGACGGAGCCAAGGTGGGCGAGCTGGAGGGCGAGCTGACCCAGGAGCGGGTCATGGCCGCCATCGCAGGAGGTGCGAAAGATGAGTAAACTGAAAAAGCTCACCCAGCAGCGGCTGTTCCTGCCCGTGTTCTGCATGCTGCTGGTGCTGTGCATCAACATGATCTATGATGTCGCCACCGGCCACAGCTTCTATAATTTCTTCGAGATCACCATGACCAACGGCCTGCTCAACGGCCGCCTCATCAACATCCTCAACCGCGGCAGCGAGGTGGCCATTCTGGCCATCGGCATGACGCTGGTGGTGTCCGCCTCCGCCGGAACGGATATCTCCGTGGGCTCGGTAATGAGCCTTTGCGCCTCCTTCTGCTGCATGCTGGTGGCGGGCTTCGGCGTCTCCTCCGTGGGCAGCGCCGAGGAATTCGCCATGCCTCTGGCGGTGGGCCTCATCGGCGCGCTGGTGATGGGATGCCTGTGCGGCGCCTTCAACGGCGGACTGGTGGCATACCTGAACATCCAGCCCATGGTGGCCACGCTGATCCTCTGGTCCGCAGCCCGGGCCATCGGACTGCTGCTTTGCAACAACCTGATCGTCTACATCCGGGTGCCGGAGTTCGCCGTCTTCGGCGGCTACCTGGGCCCCATCCCCACTCCTATCATCATCGCCGCGGTGTGCGTGGCGGTGACGGCCGTGGTGCTGAAAAAGACCGCCATGGGCATGTACATCCAGTCCGTGGGCATCAATAAGCGGGCCAGCCGCATCGCCGGCCTGAACTCCAAGCGCATCATCTTCGCCTGCTACCTGCTGTGCGGATTGTGCGCGGGCATCGCCGGCATCGTGGCCTCCTCCCGCATCACCAGCGCCGACTCCAACAACATCGGCCTGGACATGGAGCTGGACGCCATCCTGGCGGTGGCTCTGGGCGGCAACAGCCTGGGCGGCGGCCGGTTCAACCTGGCCGGCTCCATCATCGGCGCCTACACCATCCAGGCCATCACCACCACCATGTACAACATGGGCGTGCCCTCCGCCGTGACCCCGGTGTTCAAAGCCGTGGTGGTCATCCTCATCGTGGCGGTCCAGGCGCCGCCTGTGAAGGCCTGGTTCAAAAAGCGCGCCGCCGCCAAAGCGGTGGCCCAGAAGGAGGTGGTCGGCGTATGAAAGCTCCCGCCAACGCGCTGAAAGAGCGCAAACAGATGAACAGCAACACCATGCTGCTGATCATCACCATCATCTTGTTCGTGATCCTCTATGCCGGCGGCTGCATCGCATACGCCAGCAAGGGCTTCACCAATCTGCAGACCTTCCTGAACCTGTTCCGCACCAACGCGGGCCTCATCTGCGTGGCCTGCGGCATGACCTGCGTCATGCTCACCGGCGGCATCGACATCTCCGTGGGATCTCTGGT
>CALWXI010000144.1 GCA_944385455.1 uncultured Oscillospiraceae bacterium
TGAAAAAGCGTGCCGATGGCCGATACCAGATGAATCTCACCATCACCGGCGCGGACGGGAAGCCCAAGCGTAAGACCTTTTACGGTGCCTCTCCACAGGAGGTCCGCCGGAAAGTCCTGGAGTTTACCGGTGAGCGGGCGAAAGGGAAGACCCTCCGGGAGGTCTGTGAGGGCTGGCAGGCGGAAGCGGAGCAGGAGATCCGGTATAACACCCGCAGCTGCTATAAAAAGCCCACAGAGGACGTCCTGGCGGAATTCGGTGATGTCCGCATCCGGGAGCTGACCACGCTGGATATCGAGGCCTTTCTGCGGGCGCTGGCCAAAAAGGGCTTTGCCCGGCAGACCGTCCGGGTGCGGCTTGTGGTGCTCAACCGGATCTGCAAGTATGCCATGCGCCACGGGGATCTTACCAGCAACCCCGCAGCCGCCGCCCAGCTGCCAAAGGGGCTGACCGCCAAAAAGCGGGAGCTGCCGCCGGATGAAGTGCTGGCCAAAGTCACGGCGCTGCCTCCAAAGGGTTTTAATCTGCTGCCGATCCTGCTATACTATACAGGGTGTCGGCGAGGCGAGGCCATGGCGCTGGAGTGGGCGGACATCGACACCAAAGCCCGCGTGATCCACGTGACCAAAGAGGTGGAGTACCACGGGAACGTGCCGGTGATCGTCAAATGGACCAAGAGCGCCGCAGGACGGCGGGACATCATCATCCGTACAAAGCTCCTGGAGCTGCTGCCGAAGCGCAAGAAAAAGGGCCTCCTCTTCCCGGGGAAGGACGGAGGCCACATGACCAAGGGCGAGCTGATCCAGTGGTGGGATGATTTGAAGCTGGGCATCACGCCCCACCAGCTGCGCCATGCCTATGTGACGGAGCTGTACGAAGCCGGCGTCCCCGCCGAGGTGGCCATGACCCAGACCGGCCACTCGGACATCAAGACCATGCGCGGAATCTATACACACATCCGTGACAGCCAGACAGACAAGGCCCGGGCGCTTCTGGACGCGTATGATGCCGGCGGGGGAGATGTAGTCAAAAAGTAGTCAAATGAGACAAGTTGCTTGCAAATAGGCGGTTTTGATATGATTGGAAATCATGTAGGCCCCTAAAGGGTCTCGAGGGTTCGAATCCCTCCTTCTCCGCCACGTCGGAGCAAGCGTACGCTTGCTCCGAATTTTTTATTCCTTTTTCGTTTTGCGGGCTTTGATCACGGATGTGCTGTCCGCGTTCCCTCCGCCGCCTCCCTGGCGGCTTGGTGTTGAAAGGAAGGGACTTTTATGAAAACTGGTTTGGTGCTGGAGGGCGGTGCCCTGCGGACCATCTTCTCCTCCGGCGTGTGCGACGCCCTGCTGGACGCGGGACTTCCTCTGCCCGACCATACCGTGGGCGTCTCCGCGGGCATCGCCTACGGCGTCAGCTATCTCTCCCGGCAGAGCCGCCGGAACCTGCAGCTGGTGACCACCTTTGCCAACGACCACCGCTATATGGGCCTGGGCAACTGGCTCAATCCCAGCAACCGCTGTTACTTCGGCCTGGCCTTTTCCTATGAGACCATTCCCGATCAGTTGCTGCCCTTCGATTACGATGCATTTGAAGCCTATCCCGGCACTGCGGAGGCCGTGGTAACGAATCTGAATACCGGCCGGGCGGACTATCTGCCCGTTCCCCGGCGGGGCAGCCCCAACACGGTGCTGGAGGCCACCTGCGCCATTCCCCTGATGTTTCCGGTGTTCCACATCAATGGCCAGCCCTATCTGGACGGCGGCTGCGCCGACCCTATCCCCTGGCGCCGGGCACTGGAGCAGGGGTGCGACCGGACGGTGGTGGTCCTTACCCGTCCCCGGGACTACCGCAAGAAAGCAGACCGGTCCCTGCGGGTGCTGGACCGGACGTTCCGGGCTTATCCGAACTTCCTGGAGACGCTTCACCGCCGGACGGAGCACTACAACCGCAGCCGGGAGGAGCTTTTTGCCCGGGAGGCGGCGGGAGAGATCCTGGTCATCGCGCCGGAGGACACGCTGGGCTGCAGCCGCACGGAGCGGGACATCTCCGTGCTGCGCCGGCTGTGGCAGTCCGGCTACTTTGCCGGGCGGGGACGCCTGGAAGAGATCCGTGCCTGGTGGAACGCGTGAGCCGCCGGTCCTTGCCGCGGGAAGCGGATTCTGTCCTTGACCCGGTCTGCCCGGCGGCCCTGTGAGGCTGCCGGGCAAAATTTTTACAAAAATTTTACTTGATCTCCAAATATCTCCAAAGGTTTTGCCCATTTCCTACAAAAATGTGCGGTTCCTCTTTCCTCGCCGCAGGATTGCATATATAATAAGGTTGCTGCATATACATGTTTGGCCATCGGCTGCCCGCGGCGGCTGGTGGTTCTTTCTCTGCGGCCCACGAAGCCCGGATCACCGGGAACGGAAAAGGAGCATAGGTATGGACATTTTTTCTGTCTTCACCCTTTGCGGCGGCCTGGCATTCTTCCTCTACGGCATGACCACCATGTCCAAGAGCCTGGAAAAGATGGCCGGCGGCAAGCTGGAACGTCTGCTCAAGCGCATGACCTCCAATCCCTTCAAGAGTCTGCTGCTGGGCGCCGGCATCACCATCGCCATCCAGTCCTCCTCTGCCATGACGGTGATGCTGGTGGGTCTGGTGAACTCCGGCGTGATGGAGCTGGGGCAGACCATCGGCGTCATTATGGGCTCCAACATCGGCACCACCCTCACCGCATGGATTCTCTCCCTCACCGGCATTGAAAGCGAAAGCGTATTTGTCAACCTGCTCAAGCCGGAAAACTTTTCTCCCCTGGTGGCCCTGGCGGGCATCATCCTCATCATGGGCTCCAAAAAGCAGAAGCGCCGGGATATCGGCCGCATCATGGTGGGCTTCTCCATTTTGATGTATGGCATGGAGCTGATGAAGGATTCCGTCAGCCCCCTGGCAGACATGCCGGAGTTTGCCAGCCTCCTCACCGCCTTCAACAACCCTCTTCTGGGCGTACTGGTGGGTGCCGTATTCACCGGCATCATTCAGTCCTCCGCCGCCTCCGTGGGCATCCTGCAGGCTCTGGCGCTCACCGGGTCCATCACCTACGGCATGGCCATTCCCATTATCATGGGCCAGAACATCGGCACCTGCGTGACCGCCCTGCTCAGCTCCATCGGCGTCAACCGCAACGCCAGGCGGGTGGCGGTGATTCATATCTCCTTCAATATCATCGGCACCGTGGTGTGCCTGATTCTCTTTTACGGCGGCAACATCCTGTTCCACTTCTCCTTCATGGATGCCACCGTGGGCGCCGTGGGCATCGCCTTCTGCCACACAGTGTTCAACGTCCTTACCACCGTGCTGCTGCTGCCCTTCTCCCGCCAGCTGGAAAAGCTGGCGCGGAGACTGGTGCGCAGCGAGAACAAGACCGAGCAGTTTGCGTTCCTGGATCCCTTGCTGATGCGGACCCCCGGCGTGGCCATCAGCGAATGTGTGTCCATGACCAACCGCATGAGCCAGCTGGCCCACGAGACGCTGCTGCTGGCCATCGATCAGCTCTCCGGATACAGTGACGCCAGAGAGACCCGGATTTTTGAAAATGAGGACAAGCTGGATACCTATGAGGACCGGCTGGGGGCATATCTGGTGGAGATTTCCCAGCACGGCGTTTCCGTTTCCGATATCCAGACGGTCTCCCGCCTGCTCCACGCCATTGGCGATTTCGAGCGCATCGGTGACCATGCCCTGAACCTGCAGGAATCTGCCCAGGAATTGCGGGACAAGGACCTCCATTTCTCCGAGTCCGCCAAGGCGGAGCTGCAGGTGCTGCTGGAGGCTTTGGAGGACACCATGGACCTGGCTTTTCGCTGCTTTGTGGAGAATGACGCCCAGACTGCCCGGGCCGTGGAGCCTATGGAAGAGGCCATGGACCAGCTCATCGAGGAGATCCGGATGCGTCACATCCGCCGCCTCCAGACCGGAGAATGTACCATCCAGTTGGGTTTCGTCCTCAACGATCTGCTGACCAACTTCGAGCGGGTCTCCGACCACTGTTCCAACATTGCCGTATGCATCATCGAAGAGAAGGAGGGCACCATGGACCGCCACTCCTATCTCCACGATGTCAAGGGCGCCGGCAGCTTCACCGCCGACGTGAAGCGGGATCTGAAGAAGTATCATCTGCCGGAGGCCTGAGCGCCTGTGCGCAGGGCCGATTTGAATACGCCATGTGCTTTCCGCCTTCCGCTGTGTGCGGAAGGCGGTTTTTTTATATTCTTTGACGCCCGGCCGTCTTGACAGCTCGGCGGAGGATATCCTATAATGAATGACACCTTGTCATTTTGTGACAGAATGTCATTTGTGGGGGGATACCATGTGTAAGGAGACGTTTCTGCGGCTGCCGGAGGAGAAGCGCCGGCGCTTTCTGGAGGCGGCCTGGGGAGAGTTCACCCGGGTGAAATTCGCGGAGGTTTCCATCAATCGGATCGTCCGCCAGGCCGGTGTGCCCCGAGGGAGCTTCTATCAATATTTTGCGGACAAGGAAGACTTGTTTGTCTATTTGCTGCGGACGGCTCAGGCCCGGTTTCTGGAGAAGTTTTATCTGGCAGTGGAGGCAGCCCACGGCGATCTCTTTCAGGCTCAGATGGATTGTTACGACCGCCTGCAGGACAGGCAGACCCAGGAGCCGCTGATGAAGTGCGGCATGCAGCTGCTGCGGATCAATGCCACGGGCGCGGAGCTCCAGAATGTGTCGCTGTGGCAGCCGGAGGCGGTGCTCATGGGAGATATGCAGAAACGGATGGATCTGCGGCGCTTTGTCCGGCGTGATGCGGACTTTGTCCAGCAGGTGGTGACACTGACGCTGCTGGCGCTGGGTGCTGCGCTGACCGCAAGCCTGGGGCATCCGGAGTGCGCGGCGGAACACCGCCGGCGGCTGGCGCAGCAGATGGAGATCATACGGCGGGGCGCGGAGCGCCCGGAGGCGGCATGCAAAGGAGGAGCAGTATGAAGGTACGGATGACGGCGCTGGTGCTGGCGCTGGTATTGGCCTTGGGCACGGTCCCGGCCCTGGCGCAGGAGCCGGCGGAGGGCGAGGCAGAGGACCAGGGAGCGGCGTCCGCCCAGGATCAGACGGACACGGCGGAAGGGGAAGCGGCGCAGGAGTCCTCCCCTGCCGGGCCGGATCAGGACGAGGCAGAGATGGAGCCGGACCCGGAGGGGACGGTGCGCTTT
>CALWXI010000145.1 GCA_944385455.1 uncultured Oscillospiraceae bacterium
GCCTTCTTGGCGATGAGGGGTGCCTCGATCTCGTACAGGGTCACTGTGGGACGGAGCGCCTCTTTTCTCACGATACGATACATATTCTTCCTTCTTTCCCGAATGATCGAATTTTCGCGTACGGGGATCTGTATCCTGCCATTCGACACATTGTCGATATTTTAACATGCTCCCCTCACAGCGTCAATGTGTTTTTGCTAACATCGCGCCAAAAATTTCACAAAGGTTTTTGGTGCTTTTGTGCGGAGTCAGAACCGAAGGGTGAAGCGCCGTCCATCGGAGCGGACTACCTCTTCTTCCCGCAGCCGTTTGAGCTCTCGCATCATGGCACTGCGGTCCGTGGCGATATAATCGGCCAGGGTGCTCAGGGAGAAGGGCAGCGTGAAGGTATCTCCCCCCGCCTTTTCCGAGAGCTGGCGGAAATAGCAAAGGAGCTTTTCCCGGATCGAACGCCGGGAAAGCACATCCACCCGCTCACTGAGGGCCTGGGCCTTGTCGGCGATGAGGCCCAGCATGTTCTGCACCAGAAGGCTGTGATGGCGGCAGGCGTTCTCGCAGCGCTTGAGCAGATGAGGATAGTCGATAAACAGCACATCGCAGGCTGTCCGGGCTTTCACCTCCAGACTGTCCTCCCGAGTCCCGGCAAAGGCCAGATCCCGGCCGAACACGCCGCCGGAACGAAGTTCCTCCAGCACAGTGGCCACCCCGTCGGCGTCAATGCGGATCAGCGACGCCTCCCCCCGCTCCACGATCCCCACCACATTCTGGCGTGGCTCATCAAAATCATAGATCAACTCCTCGGGCCGGTAGGACTTCTGCACGGCATTGAAGCAGACCAGCATCCTGCGGTACTCCTCGTAGCTGATGTCCCGAAACAGCGGACTTTTTTCCAATTCCTGCTGCGTCAGCATGGCGCGCCTCCTTTGTTGCATTTATCACACAAATAAGATAGCAGGTTTTTTGCGGTTTGTAAAGGTGTACCTCAGGCAGATTTCATAAATTGTTCACCAAACTTCCAGTGGCTTCTTGTATAGTAATAATAGGGAAGCACCACCCCCATACGGGCGGCTCTGCCGCATAAGGAAAGAGGCTACAAAGTGAACATTGCTTATTTTCTGCTCCCCAAAAATCGCGTCGCGTATCTCTACGAGGACTGTACCTTCCGCCAGGGTCTTGAGAAAATGCGTTATCACGGCTACACGGCCATTCCCGTGATCTCCCGGTCCGGTAAATATGTCGGCACCGTCAGCGAGGGAGATTTCCTCTGGCAGCTGCTCAACGAGGTCCCGGAGGACCGAAAGGTCCGCACCATGAAGGATCTGGAGCGGCTGTGCGTCCGGGATATCCTGCAAACCGACAGCTATCCCTCTGTGCGGATCACCGTCACCATGGAAGAGCTTCTGCAAAGCGCCATGCATCAGAATTTCATTCCCGTGGTGGACGATCTGGGAAACTTCACGGGCATCGTCACCCGCAAGGACATCATCCGCTACTTCGCCGAGCAAAAGGACGCCGTGGAACCGCAGCTGCTGCTCAAGATCGTATAACCGCCATACGGAAAGGACCGCCCACAGGCGGTCCTTTCTCTCATTCCGGACGAATGCCCCGCTGAGCAAAGGCGTCCAGGAGGCGCCCCATGTCCGAGGGGATGGTGATGGGCTCGCCGCAGGCCTTGACGGCGTTGGCCACGTCCTTGAGGCCGTTGCCTGTCACCACGGAAACCACCGTATCGCTTTTCCCGATGAGCCCCTGCCGGCAAAGCTTCTTCACCCCCGCCGTACCGGTGACGCCGGCAGGCTCGCCGAACACGCCGCAGGTCCGGCCCAGCAGCTGCTGGGCCGCCAGGATCTCCGCGTCGGAGACGCTCACGGTGAGGCCATTGGACTCCCGGATGGCCATCAGGGCCTTGTCCGCGTTCCGGGGCACCCCCACGGCAATGGAGTCTGCCAGGGTGTTCTCCTCCATGGGATGCCAGGGTTCCCCGGTCTCGATGCTGCGGTTCAGGGGGCAGCAGCCCTCCGCCTGGGCGGAGCTCAGCCGGGGCAGCTTGTCAATGAAGCCGATGGCATACAGGTCCTTCAACCCCTTCCAGAGGCCCGCGATGGTGCAGCAGTCTCCCACGGAGATGGCGATATAGTCCGGCACCTGCCAGGAAAGCTGCTCCATGATCTCCAGGGCCACCGTCTTTTTCCCTTCGGAAAGATAGGGATTGATGGCGGCGTTGCGGTTGTACCAGCCCCAGCGGTCGATGGCGGCCTTGCTCAGCTCGAAGGTCTCCTCATAGCTGCCCTCCACGGAGATCACGGTGGCGCCGAAGGTCAGCAGCTGCGCCACCTTCCCCTTGGGCGCCCGGGAGGGCACGAAGATGTAAGTCTCCAGTCCCGCCGCAGCGGCGTTGCCCGCCAGGGACGAGGCGGCGTTGCCGGTGGAGGAGCAGGCAATCACCTTCGCCCCCGCCTCCCGGGCCTTGGCCACCGCCATGGCACTGGCACGGTCCTTCAGCGACGCGGTGGGATTCTGGCCGTCGTCCTTCACCCACAGCCGCCCCAGGCCCAGCTCCTCCGCCAGGCGCCCTTCCTCATAAAGCGGGCTCCAGCCTACCCGCAGCGGCGGGGGCTCCGTACCGTCCTCGATGGGCAGCAGCTCCCGGTAACGCCACATGCTCCGCTCCGGACGGGCAGCCAGAGCCTCCTTGGTGAGGTCCCGCCGGATGGCGTCATAATCGTAGACGATGTCCAAAATCCCGCCGCATTCACAGGTGGTGAGGTCCGGTACAGCCGGGTAGGTCCTGCCGCACCGGACACACTTGCCGTATTTGACGTATTTCATGTTACGTTCCCCTTCGCTTTCCATGGTACCGCCGCGGGGCGGAGCCTCCCCCGCCCCGCGGCCGCAAGTGTCACAGATTCTTCAATACGCCCGCCTCGTCGTTGAAGGCGTTGATGAGATCGTCCAGATCCTTCGCCTGCGCGTGGACGGCATCCCAAGTACCCTCGGTGTCGTACCAGAGGGCGTTGAGCTCCTCCACGGTCTTGCCTTGCTGCTCCACCCAGGTGTAGTACTTCAGGTTGTGGACCCGCTTGCGGTCCTGGTAGGTCAGCTCCATCATGCTGTCGGTCTTGAGGCCCAGCATGTGCAGGGCGTGATCCATGGCGGCCTCCCGGACGGTATAGGCCCCGTGGAGCTGATTGAGCTCCTCGATACGGCTGCCGTACATCACGGCGGAGTCCGTCAGCACCGTGCCCACCACATCCCGCTCGGTGAACTCATAGTACTTGGCCATCTTGATGCAGCAGAGCACGTTGGCGATGCCGCTGATGCCCAACCACGTCAGCTGTTCCATGAGCTCGTCGGACAATTGCAGCTCCTCTTTCAGATAGGTCCGGCCCTCCGGCGTGTTGAACAGCCGCAGCAGACGCTGAGAATCCTCGTCGTCGATGGCGATGGCCATATCCGTGTTCTTTACATTGTGGATCCAGGGAATGTGCTTGTCGCCGATCCCCTCGATCCGGTGACCCCCGAAGCCGTTGTTCAGGATGGTGGGGCACTGCAGCGCCTCGCCCACGCCCAGCTTCAGGTGAGGATAGCGCTCCTTGAGGAGGTCTCCGGTGGACATGGTGCCCGCGGAGCCGGAGGTAAAGCAGGCGCCGGCGAACCGGTCCCCGGGGCGCTTGATGGCCTCGAACACGTCCGCCAGGGCGTTGCCGGTGACATTGTAGTGCCAGAGGGGATTGCCCATCTCTTCAAACTGGTTGAAGATCATGTACTGGGGGTCCTGCTTGAGCTCGTTGGTCTTGTCGAAGATCTCCTTGACATTGGACTCGCAGCCCGGGGTGGCGATGACCTGGGCGCCGATGGCATGGAGCCAGTCGAACCGCTCCTTGGACATCTCGGCGGGCAGGATGGCCACGCCCTGAGCCCCCAGCAGCCGGGAGTTGAAGGCGCCGCCACGGCAGTAGTTGCCGGTGGAGGGCCAGACGGCCTTATGGACGTCCACGTCGAACTGGCCCGTCACCAGCCGGGGCGCCAGGCACCCGAAGGACGCGCCCACCTTGTGGCAGCCTGTGGGGAACCGTTTGCCCACCATGGCCACGATGCGGCAGGGCACGCCGGTGAGGGAGCTGGGCAGCTCGATGTAGTTGGGCACGGCCCGGAAAAGGCCGCCGGACTCCACGGGCTGGTTCTTCCAGGTGATGCGGAACAGGTTCAGGGGATCCACGTCCCACAGCCCCACGCTCTTAAGGCGGTCCTGGATCTTCTCCGGGATGGTCTCCGGGTGCTGCATCTGGGCGATGGTGGGGATCACGATGCCGTTTTCCCGGGCCTTGGCGATGTTGTGGGCCAGGCCCTGCTTGTTGATGGAAAGATCAATCATACCGGTTTTTCCTCCTGCTGCTTCGTGTCGATATAAGAATATAAGGTATACTTGGAAATACCGAAATATTTGGCGATCTTGTCGCCGGACTTGGTGACCAGGAACGCGCCGTTCTGGTTCAGGAAACGGATGGCCCGTACCTTGTCGTCCTTGTTCATCAGCGCCACGGGTTTTCCCACCAGCGCCACGGACTGCTGGATGAGGTCCTCCAGCAGGTCGTTGACGTTGACGATCTTCTCCGGCTCCGCCTGGGCGGGCTCCTGGGTAGTGACGAGTTCCCGGACGGCGCTTTCCACCATCAAAAGCCGGGAAATATCGTAGTTGATGGAAAGGATGGCGGAGACCCTGCCCTTGCTGTTGCGGATATATACGGTGGAAGACTTCAGGATCTTCCCGTCCGGCGTCTTGGTCAGATAGCAGAGGTGGTCCTTGGGCTGGGGATCGTTGCGTTCCATCTGCTCCAACACCACGGCGGAGGCCCCGTCCCCTACCTTCCGGCCGGAGACATGGCCGTTGACAATGGCCACGATGGAATGGTCGGGGTGGCGGCTGAGATCGTGGACCACCACCTCGCAGCTGCTGCCGAACTGGGCGGCGATCCCCTCCGCCACCTGGCGCAGCAGTTCCAGTTTTCCGCTTTCCGTGTGCGTCCCCTCCTTTTCGGGTGGTTTTTCTGGAAAACCTGATAACGTATCATTCTTATCATACCACAGCTTTTATAGAAATCAACCATTTCTCAAAAAAATTTTTTGGTTTTCAAATTTTTTGTTTGACAAGTGGTTTTCTTATGATATGATAGAGGCAGCTGGAAAACTGCGGCACCTGCGCCGCGCGGAAAATTTTGATTTGGATGGAGGGCTTGTTTATGGATTTCCAGGCAATCAAGGCGGCCGCCGAGGGGTACCGGGCCGACATGTCCCGCTTCCTGCGGGAGATGATCTCCCATCCCAGCGAGAGCTGCGAAGAAAAAGAAGTGGTGATGTGCATCAAGGCCGAGATGGAGAAGCTGGGCTTTGACAAGGTGGAGATCGACGGCCTGGGCAACATCATCGGCTGGATGGGCCAGGGGGAGAAGATCATCGCCATCGACTCCCACATCGACACTGTGGGCGTGGGCAATGTCGACAACTGGGAGGCAGACCCCTATCAGGGCTACGAGACGGAGGATATCATCTTCGGCCGGGGCGGCTCCGACCAGGAAGGCGGCATGGCCTCCGCCGTGTACGGCGCCAAGATCATGAAGGATCTGGGCCTCATCCCCGAGAACTACAAGATCATGGTGGTGGGCTCCGTCCAGGAGGAGGACTGCGACGGCATGTGCTGGCAGTACATCGTCAACAAGTTCTTCCCCGCCAACAACATCCGCAAGGAGCAGGTGGAGTTCGTCATCTCCACCGAGCCCACCGACGGCGGCATCTACCGGGGCCACCGGGGCCGCATGGAGATCCGGGTGGACGTCAAGGGCATCAGCTGCCACGGCTCGGCGCCGCAGCGGGGCGACAACGCCATCTACAAAATGGCCGACATCCTTCAGGACGTCCGAGCCCTTAACGAAAGCGGCGACGGTCCTTCCAACCGGGTCAAGGGCCTGGTGAAGATGCTGAACCCGGAATTCAACCCCGAGCATTATGAGGACGCCCAGTTCCTGGGCCGGGGCACCTGCACCGTTTCCCAGATCTTCTACACCTCCCCTTCCCGCTGTGCTGTGGCGGACAGCTGCTCCATCTCCATCGACCGCCGCATGACCGCCGGCGAGACCTGGGACTCCTGCCTCAAGGAGATCGAATCTCTGCCCAGCGTGCAGAAGTACGGCGGCGACGTGAAGGTCTCCATGTACATGTATGACCGTCCCGCCTGGACCGGCGAGGTCTATGAGACGGAGTGCTTCTTCCCCACCTGGATCAACAAGGAGAGCGCCGCCCACGTCCAGGCCCTCATCGACGCCCACCACGCCCTCTGGGGCACGGAGCGCATCGGCCACGCCGACGCCGATCCCAAGAAGGACGCCATGCACCTGCGCACCGGCCGGCCCCTCACCGACAAGTGGACCTTCTCCACCAACGGCGTGGCCATCCAGGGCCGGTACGGCATCCCCTGCGTGGGCTTCGGTCCCGGCGCCGAGTCCCAGGCCCACGCCCCCAATGAGATCACCTGGAAGCAGGATCTGGTGACCTGCGCCGCCGTGTACGCCGCGGTGCCGGGCCTTTACAGGGAGGAGAACAAAACTGCCGACGTGACCCAGTTCCGTCAGAGCCTCACCAACAACGACATTCAATAACAAAATTGAAGGAGTGCTGACTATGTCCAAGACCATCGAACTGGCGCAGCATCTGGAAAAGCTGCACATCAACAGCATGTACAAGTCCGACTTTTACTGGACCTGGGACAAGACCGACGAGGAGCTGGACGCCATCTTCACCGTGGCTGACGCCCTGCGGGACCTGCGGGAGCGGAACAAGTCCACCCGGATCTTTGACTCCGGCCTGGGCATCTCCATCTTCCGGGACAACTCCACCCGCACCCGCTTCTCCTTCGCCTCCGCCTGCAATCTGC
>CALWXI010000146.1 GCA_944385455.1 uncultured Oscillospiraceae bacterium
TGCCCAAGAAGGAAGTCATGAAGCACCTGGGCGAGATTGAGAAGCTGGAAAAGTACCTGGGCGGCGTGAAGGAAATGAAGAAGCTGCCCGGCGCGCTGTTCATCGTGGACACCCGCAAGGAGCGCAATGCCATCGCCGAGGCCCACAAGCTGGGGATTCCCGTGGTGGCCATCGCCGACACCAACTGCGATCCCGATGAGATCGATTACGTGATCCCCGGCAACGACGACGCCATCCGCGCCATCAAGCTGATCTCTTCCATCATGGCCAACGCCGTGCTGGAGGGCAAGCAGGGCGAGCAGACCGAGGAAGCCGCCGAGAAGGCCGAGGACGCCGAGTAAGGATACCGCCGGAGCGTCTGCTCCGATACAATCATACGGGAGGAAACGAAAATGGCTTTTACCGCAGCTGATGTGAAGAACCTGCGCGAGATGACCGGCGTGGGCATGATGGATTGCAAGAAGGCGCTGGCCGCCTCCGACGGCGACATGGACAAGGCCGTGGAGTGGCTGCGCGAGAAGGGCATGGCCGCCTCCGCCAAGAAGGCCGGCCGCATCGCCGCCGAGGGCATGGCCCTGGCCACCGTGGTGGACGGCGTGGGCGTCGTGGTGGAAGTGAACGCCGAGACCGACTTCGTGGGCAAGAACGAGAAGTTCGTGGAGTTCGTCAAGGGTGTGGCCGCCACCGTGGCCAAGGAGAACCCCGCCGACATGGACGCGCTGATGGAGTGCAAGTATGACGGCACCGACATGACCGTCACCCAGCAGCAGCAGGAGATGGTGCTGGTCATCGGCGAGAACATCAAGGTCCGCCGCTTCGCCCGCTTTGCCGAGGGCACTTCGGTTGCCTACGTGCATGCCGGCGGCAAAATCGGCGTGCTGGTGAACCTGGAGACCAGCCTCTCCGCCGAGCAGGTGGAGAGCGTGGGCAAGGACGTCGCCATGCAGATCGCCGCTCTGAATCCCCGTTTCTGGGACAAGACCCAGGTCACCCAGGATGTGCTGGACGAGGAGAAGAAGATCATGATGGTCCAGATGGAGAACGATCCCAAGATGGCCTCCAAGCCCGAGCAGGTGCGTGAGAAGATCGTCATGGGCAAGCTGAACAAGTTTTATGCCGAGAACTGCCTGCTGCAGCAGGAGTTCGTGAAGGACAACTCCATGTCCGTGGAGCAGTATATTGCCTCCTCCGCCAAGGCGCTGGGCGGAACCATCACCTTCAAGAACGCCGTGCGCTTCGAGAAGGGCGAGGGCATTGAGAAGAAGCAGGAGAACTTTGCCGCGGAGATTGCCGCCATGGTGAAGGGCTGATCCTGAATACGGTTTGCCGGGAGCGGGCTTCGGGTTTCCGAAGCCCGCTCTTTCCGCGTCCCGCCCCGCCTGGGGCTTTTTTTCTTGTATTCACGGGCTGCAGCTGGTATAATAACACTATCTTTTGGGTTATTTTGAATGGAGAACCATATGCTGCACAACCTGCAAACCCTTTATCACGCACTGGACTTTGCCGCTATGAGCGATGCCGCTTTGCGTGTGGCGGCCATCTTTTTGTGTCTCACAGTCCACGAGGCCTGTCATGGCCTGGCAGCCTGGGCGCTGGGCGACCCCACAGCTAAAAACCAGCACCGGCTGAGTCTGAATCCTCTGCGCCACATCGACTGGTTCGGCCTTGTGATGATGTTTGTGGCGGGTTTTGGCTGGGCCAAGGCGGTGCCGGTGAATCCTGGATATTTCCGCAGGCCCAAGCAGGGCATGGCCCTCACGGCTCTGGCAGGGCCGGTGTCCAATTTTCTGCTGGCTGCGGCGGCGGTCCTGCTGAGCCGGCTGGTGTATTTCCACACTCCGGAAAGCCTGTTTTGGAATACGCTGTTTGCGTTCCTGCTTTATACGCTGGCACCGCTGTCCATCGGATTGGGACTGTTCAATCTGATCCCCATCCCGCCTCTGGACGGGTCCAAGGTCGTGGCGGTGTTTTTGCCGGATGACGCGTATCATCTGCTGATGCGCTACGAGCAGTATGGCTTTTTGGTGCTGCTGGCTCTTTCTTACTTCGGCGTGATGAACGGCTTCATCACCAACGCCATCATTCGGGTGTTTGCAGCCATGGTGAATCTCATCTACTAAGGGGGAGACCTTTGGAAAATCCCGTATTCAAACTGGAAAAGGTGGTCCGCAGCCGCAGCGAGGAGATGCAGGACTTTGAGGGGCCGCTGGACCTGATCCTGTATCTTCTGGGAAAGAACAAGATGGAGATTCAGGATATTTCCATTTCCCTGATCTGCGATCAGTATCTGGCGTGGCTGGAGCGCCGCCAGCAGATGGATCTGGAGGTGGCCAGCGAATTCGTCACCATGGCCTCTCAGCTGGTATACATCAAGACCCGAATGCTTCTCTCCCTGGAGGATGAGGAGGCCAAAACGGAAATGGACGCCCTGATCCAGTCCCTGGAGGAGCGCCGCCGGAATGAGAGTTATCTGCGGGTGAAGGCCATGGCCGCCCGGCTGGCACCTATGGGAGAGTTCGGCCGCTGCATCATCACCCGTAATCCGGAGCCCATGGAACGGGGAAAGATCTACGAATACAGCCAGGACCGGGCGGACCTGGTGCTGGCCATGGCGGAGATCCGCAGCCGGGCGGAGCGGACGCTGCCGCCTCCCCAGGCGGCCTTTCGGGAGATTGTGCAGCATGAGCCGTATCCTGTGGAGAGCAAGGCGCGGGAAATATTGCAGCGTCTCCGAGAGCATGGGATTACCCGTTTCCTGCTGCTCTTTCGGGGAAACCGCAGCCGCAGCGAGGTGGTGGCCACCTTCCTGGCCGTGCTGGAGCTATGCCGTGCCCGGGTGCTGCATCTGGCCGGGTCCGAAACGGACTGTACCGTCCGTCAGGAGAGTGAGCTGCCGGATAATCTGACGTTTTAAGGAGTAACCCCATGGAACCCATGGATATGAAGGAAATCGAATCCGTTGTGGAGGGCATTCTTTTCGCTGCGGGCGAGCCCATCCAGACCGACCGTATCTGTGTGGCCATGGACATGGACCGCGCTACGGTGGAGAAGGTGCTGCAAAAGCTTTCGGATTACTACGCCTATGAGCGCCGGGGCATCCGGCTGGTGCGGATGGAGGACAGTTGGCAGCTGTGTTCCTCCCCGGACTATGCCGATGTGATCCACCGTGCCTTTGAGATCCGAAAGCCTGCCAAGCTCAGCCAGCCGGCGCTGGAGGTGCTGACCATCATCGCCTATTATCAGCCCACCACCCGGGCTTATGTGGATCAGATCCGGGGTGTGGACAGCGCCTATACCATTGGTTTGCTGCTGGAGCGCCGCCTGATCGAGGAATGCGGCCGGCTCCAGGTGCCGGGCAGGCCCCATCTCTACCG
>CALWXI010000147.1 GCA_944385455.1 uncultured Oscillospiraceae bacterium
GGGGTGGTCTTGTGCATGGCCCGGCGCTTGCGGCCCCAGGTGTGCTCCCGCAGCGTGGCCAGCAGCAGCGGCGCCATGGCCAGCACAAACAGCAAAAGCAAAATGGGTGTACGCTCAGACTCCGGAAAGTTGTGGGCCCGCCGCTCCCGCATCAGCCTCCGCCAGCGGCAGCGGACCCGAGTCGTCTCGTGCTCGGCGGCCAGATACAGCGCACCCAGGCGCTCCACCCAGGTCCGGGGCTTCCGGCGCTCCCGGCGCTGCCTGCTGTCAGCCGCCTCCCGGGGACGGGTGCCGCCCTGCTCCGGCGGCCGGTCCGCCCGCAGAGAGGAGACCCGCGTCCGATCCCGGCTCTCCTGCCGCGCAGCAGCATCGGCACGGGATTCCTCCCTGGGCCGCCGGACCTGCTCCTGGGCCAGCCGCCTGCCGCGCCGCCGGACGGCTTCATTTCGGTTTTTCAAATCCTGACTCATAAGACTCCTATCAGAACCGTTCACAAAATAGTTACAATTTGTTACTATTTTTCATGATACCCCTTTTTCTTCCGTCCGTCAACCCCTCATTTCCGCTGAAACGTCCGCTGTTTCTGGGTTTCCGGCCGGTTTGGCCCCACATCATGTTGAGTGGGCTTTGTCTGTTTTGCACATTCCACAGGAGAAGGGGAAAAGAGGTCAGAAAATTTTGTATGCTTCCTCTGTTTTTTAGATTGACCCGTCGGGGCGGAGGTGTATAATGAAATTGGTGTAAATCCTTCCCAATCTGATGTATTTGGAGGAAAAAGAGACATGTTTGAGTTTTTGATCAAAAAGCTGAAAGCCCATCCCCGCAAAATCGTGTTCACCGAGGGCACTGATCCCCGTATTCTGGAAGCATCCGCCCGCCTGCTGTCCGGTACGTTCCTGACCCCCGTGCTGGTGGGCAACCCCGAAGAAGTCCAGCGCGTCGCGGAGGACATCGGCTTCAACATCCGCGGCGCCGAGATCATCGATCCCGCCACCTTTGCCGACATGGACAAGATGGTGGCCACCATGGTGGAGCTGCGCAAGGGCAAGATGAGCGAAGAACAGTGCCGTGCCGCCCTGATGCAGGGCAACTATTTCGGCACCATGCTGGTAAAGATGGGCTACGCCGACGCTCTGCTGGGCGGCGCTACCTACTCCACCGCCGACACGGTCCGTCCCGCGCTGCAGATCATCAAAACCAAGCCCGGCAGCAAGATCGTTTCCTCCTGCTTCATTCTGGTGCGTCCCTCTGCCACCGGCGACCGTGAGGTCCTGGCCATGGGCGACTGCGCCATCAACATCAAGCCCACGGAGGATGAGCTGGTGGAGATCGCCCTGGAGACCGCCGCCACCGCCAAGGTGTTCGGCATCGATCCCAAGGTGGCTTTCCTGAGCTACTCCACCCTGGGCTCCGGCAAGGGTGAGGATGTGGACAAGATGCGCAACGCCTATCAGAAGGCCCACGCCGCCGCCCCCGAACTCGCCATGGAGGGCGAGCTGCAGTTCGACGCCGCCGTGTCTCCCACCGTGGCCCACACCAAGTGCCCCGATTCCCAGGTGGCCGGCCATGCCAACACCTTCATTTTCCCCGACATCAATGCCGGCAACATCGGCTACAAGATCTGCCAGCGCATGGGTTCCTTTGACGCCTACGGCCCCATCCTGCAGGGTCTGAACGCCCCCATCAACGACCTCTCCCGGGGCTGCAACGCCCAGGAGGTCTACTCCATGGCCATCATCACCGCCGGCCTGTGCGAGGACTGATCACTCCAGTACATCTCTCGGGACGCCCGCAAACGCGGGCGTCCTTTTTTTGTTTACCGGGCGCGCCTCTTTGCCGGGGACGCTCTGCCGCCGCGCGCGGCATTCGGCGGTCTGATCTCCGGTGCGGGCAAGACGCGACCATCCACTCCCACGAAGCCGTCGACGAAGCGGATGCCGCGGCGGTTCTTCGCCAAGGAGCCGGGCAGGACGGCGCGGCCCTGCATGTCCATTGCCGGGCCCTCCGGCATATCGGGCAGCCGTACAGGATAAATCAAAAGCCCTCCGCTTCGGATGATCCGGAGCGAAGGGCTTTCTTGTCAATCCTTCCAGATGAACACCGGCAGAGGCGGCTCCCCCGTCCGGTTGGCCCAGCGGCAGGCCAGGACCGTAAACCGCCGCGGATCCAGCGTCTCCACATGCGCCAATACCGCATCCCGTTCTTCGCAGCCGTTGGCCCCGCCGTAGTAGAGGGCAATGGCCATGAGCCCGCCGGGACGCAGCAAAGCGAGTCCCGCGTCGATGGCCTGGATGGAGCTGTCCGCCTGGGTGAAAATGCGGGGATCTCCGCCAGGCAGACGGCCGAGATTGAACACCACGCAATCCACCGACTCCGGCGGAAGATAGCGGGCCATGTGGGCATGGCTGTCCAGATATACCTCGGCCGTCAGTCCTTCCCTGGCCAGCAGATCCCGGGTCTGGACCACCGCCTCCGCCTGGATATCAAAGGCCAGCACCCGGCCCGCGTCTCCCGCCAGCCGGCACAGCAAAGCGGTATCCCGCCCCTTTCCCGCTGTGGCGTCAATGCATATGGCCCCGGGCCGGACATGCCGCCGGAGAGCATCGTGGACCAGCGTCAGCGTGTTGCGCTGCATAGTGCGCCTCCTCTCTCACCGCCGGCGGGGATAACATGCTCAGGCGGCACACGGAGGATCCCATGTGCCGCCTGGACGCACTTTTGTCCGAAACGGCATGTCCGCTCCGGAAATCGTATGATTTCGAAGGCAGCGCCTCCGGCATTCAGCCTCAGCCATAGCCGCAGCCCGCCAAGGAGGCGCCGCGCCGCGAAAACAAGGGAATCAGGGCGGCCCCGCTGCCCGGGACCGCTTTGCACGCAGCTGTGCCGCGAAAGTCGCGGGCACAGGCCGCCTGCGCTGCCGGAGGGAATCCTTACTTGCGGCTCTCCGCCACTGCCACCGCCACTGCCACAGTGGCACCCACCATGGGATTGTTGCCCATGCCCAGGAAGCCCATCATCTCCACGTGGGCGGGGACAGAGCTGGAACCGGCGAACTGGGCGTCGGAGTGCATCCGGCCCATGGTGTCGGTCATGCCGTAGCTGGCGGGGCCGGCGGCCATGTTGTCAGGGTGCAGGGTGCGGCCGGTGCCACCGCCGGATGCCACGGAGAAATACTTCTTGCCCTGCTCGATGCACTCTTTCTTATAAGTGCCGGCCACAGGATGCTGGAACCGGGTGGGGTTGGTGGAGTTGCCGGTGATGGACACGTCCACGCCCTCCTTGTGCATGATGGCCACGCCCTCGCGGACGTCGTCGGCGCCGTAGCAGCGGACATTGGCCCGCTCGCCGTCGGAATAGGGAATCTCCCGGACGATCTTCAGCTCGCCGGTATAGTAGTCGAACTGGGTCTGGACATAGGTGAAGCCGTTGATGCGGGAGATGATCTGGGCGGCGTCCTTGCCCAGACCGTTGAGGATGACCCGCAGGGGCTCCTTCCGGGCCTTGTTGGCGTTGCGCACGATGCCGATGGCGCCCTCGGCGGCGGCAAAGGACTCATGGCCGGCCAGGAAGGCGAAGCACTTGGTCTCGTCCCGCAGCAGCATGGCGCCCAGGTTTCCGTGGCCCAGTCCCACCTTCCGGTCCTCGGCCACGGAGCCGGGGATGCAGAAGGCCTGGAGACCCACGCCGATGCATTCGGCGGCCTCGGCGGCGGTGCTGACGCCCTTCTTCAGCGCGATGGCCGCACCCACGCAGTAGGCCCAGCAGGCGTTTTCAAAGCAGATGGGCTGGATGCCCTTGACGATCTCGTAGGGGTCGAAGCCGGCGGCCTTGCAGATATCCCGGCACTCCTCCACGCTGGAAATTCCGTACTGAGACAGGACGGAATTGATCTTGTCGATTCTTCTCTCATAGCTTTCAAACAGAGCCATTGGTCAATTCCTCCTTTTCTTATTCGTGGCGGGGATCGATATACTTGGCGGCGT
>CALWXI010000148.1 GCA_944385455.1 uncultured Oscillospiraceae bacterium
TACTCGCCATAGCTGAAGGCGGTCTGAGTGCCGTCGGCAGCGGTGTGCGTGAACACCAGGCCCTGCCAGTCATCCCACACGTTCAGCAGGGGATAGCCCTTGACAAACAGGCCCACAAACACACCCACGGCGGAGAACAGCAGGATGGCGCCGAAGATGGGATAGATGCGGCCGATGATGGCGTCGATGGGGAACACGGTGGCGATAAGATAGTAGACGAAGATGATGCCGTAGATGATCCAGGTGGTGGGATCGTCCACCTTGCCGGAGAAGCCGAACACCTGAGTGGCGGCAATGTCGCCGGGGGTGTAGATGAACACGGCGCCCACCAGCAGCAGCAGCAGGCACACGAACACGTTGTACACCCGGTACACGCCGCTGTTGGAGTACTTGCGGATCATGGAGGACATCTGGCTGCCGCCGTCGCGCAGGCAGATCATGCCGGAGAAATAGTCGTGCATGGCGCCGCCGATGACGTTGCCGATGGGGATGGTGATGAACGCGATGGGCCCGAAGAGGATGCCCTGGATGGGCCCGAAGATGGGGCCGGTGCCCGCGATGTTCAGCAGGTTGATGAGGCTGTTTTTCCAGCCCCGCATGGGGACGTAGTCCACGCCGTCCTGCTTGGAGTAGGCGGGGGTCTCCCGGTCGTCCGGCCCGAACACCTTTTCGCAGAACTTGCCGTACAGCGCGGCGCCCACGAAGAGGATGACAAGGCCAATGATGAAGGTTGTCATGTACACACCCTCCTTTTTTGTGGTGGGGCCCCGCCGATCCCTCTCCCCCGGCACAGCGCGGGCCCCGGATTCCGTCTTTACTTTAACAGATTTTTGACAGAATGGGCGTTAAGAATTTCGCAAAAATAATACAGATTTCGTAAAAGAATATGATTACGCGTTAAGATTTCGTTTAAATTTCAAAAAAGGCGCAAAAAAGGGACCGCCGGAGCGGTCCCTGAAAAAGGCGGGGTCAGAAGCGGCAAAGGGCGGTGAAGCAGACGCCGTCGGGGCCCGTGCCCTCCACATGGTAGTCGTCCCCGTCCCGATGGCCCGTCAGGCGCAGGGTCTGGCCCAGGGTGGCCTCCCGGCTGTACTGGATGAAGAACTCCCGGGGGGTGCGGTCCTGGAACTCGGCGGGCAGGCAGTCCCAGACGATGTCGCCGTACTTGCCGCTGTAAATGTGGCCGTTGCCGTCCAGGTCCGACCAGCGCACCGGACGCTGCCCCAGATCCTCCAGCCCCTCCCGGGGAAGCTGGATCTTCACCGGCTCGGGGCAGTCGATGGGCTTGGGGCACACCGTCAGGGGCTTGGCCTTGAAGGAGGCCGGGCGCAGGATGCGCCATGTCTCCGGGTCCACCAGGATCCAGTCGCTCCGGATGCTCACGCACAGCGTCCCCGTCTGGTCCGCCATCTCGAAGACCCGCTGCATGTGGGCCCCCCGGGCGCCGTTTTCCCAGGTGGTGATGTCCAGCACGTCCCCGGCCATGGGGCAGCGGTGGATGCGCATGGCCACCCGGGACACCAGAAACACCTCCCGCATGGCCCGGAGCTTGTCGTGGGTAAGGCCCCGGGCGTCGTAATCATATCCCGCGAAGGCGCCCACCCGGCTCAAGAGCGCCGCCACCCGGGCCCGCTTCCGGCAGTCGCAGTCGCCGAAATTCAGCTCCTCCTGCCGGAAGTAGCCGTCCGGCATCAGCCTCTGCTTGAAATCCTGCACGTTGCGATGCTCCTTTGTCTTCATTTCTCCGTATCATACCACGTTTTTCCCCCGGCTACAAGCGGAAAGATTGACTTTTCCGCCGCCTGTGATATGATAAGGTCACCAAACGAATTTTCAGGAGGCCGCCATTATGGAAAAGACCGTCATCGCCACCCCCAACGCCCCCGGCGCCATCGGACCCTACTCCCAGGGCTGGACCGTGGGAGACTTCGTCTACACCTCCGGCCAGATCCCCGTGGACCCCGCCACCGGCGCCGTGCCGGAGGGCATCGCCGCCCAGGCCGAGCAAAGCTGCAAAAACGTGGGCGCCATTCTGGAAGCCGCCGGCACCGGGCTGGAGCAGGTGTTCAAGACCACCTGCTTCCTGGCCGACATGGCGGACTTCGCCGCCTTCAACGAGGTCTACGCCCGCTATTTCACCACCAAGCCCGCCCGCTCCTGCGTGGCGGTGAGGGAGCTGCCCAAGGGCGTCCTCTGCGAGATCGAGGCCGTCGCCCTGAAGTGAGCCCGCCCGTGCGCAAAGCGCGCGCAGCCGGATCGGCTGCGCGCGCTTTTTCATGCCGTATGGGTCACTTGCGGAAAAAGGCCATGCCCAGGGTGTTGTTGCCGCAGTGGGAGAAGATGGTGCAGCCGATCTTGGAGCGGATGATGTCCACGAAGCCGAAGTCCCGCAGCAGCGGGAGCACCCGGTCCGCCAGGGAATCGTCCGCGGCGCTGTCCACCAGGATGCAGCGGCTGGTGTCGATGTCCGTGCGGCCGTCCAGGCGGTCGCGGACATAATCCGTCACCACCTTCCCGATGGAGCCGCGGAACTTCCTGGTGACGCCCATCCTGCCGTCCGCCAGGTCGATGCAGGGGTGGAGCTTCAGAAGATTGGCCCCCAGAGCCGCCACCGACGAGCACCGGCCGCCCTTTTTCATGTAGTCCAGCCGGTCCAGCACGAAGCTCATCTCCACCTTGGGGATCAGCGTCTCCAGCAGCGCCAGGATCTCCTCGGCGCAGGCCCCGGCCTCCGCCGCCTCCGCCGCCGCCAGCACCACCATGGCGTGGCCCATGGAGAGGTTGGCCCCGTCCACCACGTGGACGTTGGGGATCTCCTCCGCCGCGATGCGGGCGTTCTGGTGGCAGCTGGAAAAGCCCGCGCCCACGCTGACGTGGATGACGGTGCTGCCGTCCGCCGTCTCCCGGCGGAACAATGCCTCGTAGTCGGCGATGTTCACCGCGTTGGTGGAGGTGATCTCCCCGCCGGCGTCCACATGGGCGGAGATGTCCGCCGTGGTGATGTTCACGCCGTCCTGGTAGAGCCTGCCGCCCATGATGATGCCCAGGGGCAGCACCTGGATGCGGTGCTGCGCCAGCAGCTGGGCGGGGAGGTCCGTGGTGCTGTCGGTGGTGATCTTGATCATGCTGCTTCTCCTTCCGTTTCGTGGCCGCGCGGGAAAATTCATCACATTATATCATGAAACGCGCCGGATGAACAGCCCCTTTTTCAGCTCCGCCGCCCGCCGCACGCCCGGACCAGCCGCAGCATGTCCGCCACCGTCTCCCGCAGGTCCGCCTCCGCCCGGAGCCGGGCCTCGGCATAGGGCACCGCGACGCGGTTGATGGAGAATACCGCCGTGACGCCCATGGCGTACAGCGGGTCCACCCCGGGGCCAACATCTCCCACCACCGCCGCCACCGGTACTCCGGCGGCCCGCCTGGCCACCCCGGAGACCACCTTGCCCCGGGCGCTCTGGCCGTCCAGCCGGCCCTCGCCGGTGAGGATCAGGTCCGCGTCCCGGATCACCTCGGAGAAATGGACGGTGTCCAGCACCGTCTCGATGCCGGATTGCAGGCGGCTGCGGAAAAAGGCCGCCATGCCCGCTCCCATGCCGCCCGCGGCCCCGGCGCCGGGAAGCTCCGATACGTCCGCCCCCAGGTCCCGGCGCAGCACCCGCGCCAGGGAGGCAAGTCCCGCGTCCAGCCGCTCCACCTGCTCCGGCGCGGCTCCCTTCTGGGGGCCGAACACCGCCGCCGCGCCCGCGGGGCCGCAGAGGGGGTTGTCGATGTCGCACATGGTGACGATGCTCAGCCGGGCCACCGCCGGGTCCAGGCCGGCCAGGTCCGCCGCCGCCACCTTGCCCAGCGTGCCGCCCACGGGGACGAATTCCGTGCCCGCCGCGTCCCGGAACCGGACGCCGCAGGCGGCGGCCGCGCCGCAGCCGCCGTCGTTGGTGGCGCTGCCTCCCAGGCACATCACCGCCCGGCGGGCGCCGTGGCGGGCGGCGTGGCGCAGCAGCTCTCCCACGCCGAAGGTGGTGGTGCGCTCCGGGTCCCTGGGCTCCCGCACCAGGGGAAGCCCCGCCGCCGCGGCCATCTCGATCACCGCCGTGCCGTCGGGCAGCAGGGCGTAAAAGCTCTCCACCGGCGTCCCCTCCGGGCCGGTGACCGTCAGCGTCACCCGCCGTCCCCCCAGGGCCAGGAGGAAGGCATCCGCGCTGCCCTCTCCGCCGTCCGCCACCGGCAGGGCCGTCACCCGGGCGTGAGGGAACACCGCCCGGATCCCCGCCTCCATGGCGGTGCACACCTGGATGGAGGACATGGTCCCCTTGAAGGAATCCGGCACCAGTACGAATTTTTTCATAAGCTTCTCCTTCCGGACGCCGCCGGGGCGTCCCGTCCGCGCTGTGAATGAATGTGAAAAAAGGGAACGCGCCTTGCAGTCAGTGTACCACAAGGCGCGCCCCGTTTACAAGCGCAGGATCTCCGCCGAGAGACCGGCGGCGTCGGCGGGGTCATGGCTGGAGAGCACCAGCACCTTCTCCGCCGCGGCGCGGCGGACGCACGCCAGGCACCGCTCCCGGGCCGCGCCGTCCAGCCCGGTGAAGGGTTCGTCCAGCACCAGGCCGTCAAAGGGGGCCAGCAGCGCCCTGGCCAGGGCCAGGCGCCGGCGCATGCCGCCGGAATAGAGGGCGGCCTTCCGGTCCGCCACCCCGGAAAGGCCCAGGCCCTCCAGCAGGGCGGGCGCACCGTCCGGCACCGTCCCCAGCACGAAGCGCAGCTTTCCCCAGGCGTCCACATGGTCCAGCAGA
>CALWXI010000149.1 GCA_944385455.1 uncultured Oscillospiraceae bacterium
ATTAATTAGGCAGCAACAGCAACAGTGTTGTTGTTATTTGATTTATAAATTGCCCGTTTTATGGCGGTCAGGCGCCGCCGCCCGCTGATCCCGCCTCCACACCCCCGTCGAAACCGGTACATCCCCGCGTTTCGGCTGCGCACAGGCGGATCGCTACTAGGAATCATAACACACTTCCTCACGGAAGTGTGTTACGATTCCGTGACATTTTTATGTCTTGGTAAGTTTCATCATCAGCCCCGCCGGGGTGGCCTTGGCCAGCAGGCGGTAGAATTTGTAGAACAGCGTAGGCGTATAGACGGCGCGGCCTGCACGTGCCGCCCGCAGCGCGCCGCAGGCTACCCGGACCTGGTCGCAATAGGGCAGCAGCTCAAAGGTCCGGGAATTGCCGGCGATGCCGCCCACTTCCAGAAACTCCGTCTGCATGGGGCCGGGGCACACCGCCGTCACCCGCACATCCCGGCTGCGCAGTTCCTCTCCCAGCCCCCTGGAAAAAGCGGAGACATAGGCCTTGGTGGCGGAGTACACCGTCATTCGGGGGCATGGACAAAAGGCGGCGATGGAGGAGACGTTCAGCACCCGGGCGCCGGGGACCAGATAGGGCACCGTCATGTGGGTCACCGCCGTGACGGCCCGCACGTTCAGATCCACCATCCGGGTCTGAGAAGCGGTGTCCGTCTCGCCCACCCGGCCCAGGTAGCCGCATCCGGCGGCGTTGACCAGCAGCACGACTTCCGGCTGCTCCGCCCGGAGCTTATCCTGATAAGCCATGAAGCTCATGGCATCGCACAGGTCCAGCCCCAGGCAGGCCACGGTCTTTCCCGGCAGTGCTTCCGCCAGCTCCTCCAACCGCTGGGCGCGGCGGGCGATGAGCCAGAAGCACTCCGCCTCCGGAAAGATCGCCGCGGCCTGGCGCGCCAGCTCGCGGCCCAGTCCGGAGGAGGCGCCGGTGATGATGGCAGTTTTCATCCGGGAAGCCTCCTTTCCGCGTTCGGTCAGTGGGTCTGGGGAGCGGGATAATCCACGCTCTGGGTATCCACCCGGATGGACTGGATCACCACATCCTGCTTGGGCTTGTCATTCATCATGTTCCGGGGCACCCGGGAGATGTCGATGGCGATGTCCGCGCCCTCCGTGACCTGGCCGAAAGCGGCGTACTGGCCGTCCAGATGGGGAGCGGGGGCAACCATGATGAAAAACTGGCTGCCGGCGGAATTGGGGGCCATGGTGCGGGCCATGGACAGTACGCCGGTGGTGTGCTTAAGATCGTTCTGACGGAAGCCGTTGGCGGAGAACTCGCCGTCGATCTCATAGCCGGGGCCGCCCATGCCGTTGCCGTTGGGGCAGCCGCCCTGGATCATGAAGCCGGGGATGACCCGATGGAAGATCAGGCCGTCGTAAAAGCCCTTGTTGGCCAGGGAGATGAAATTATTGACGGTGTTGGGGGCCTTTTCAGGGTAGAGTTCGGCCTTCATGACACGGCCGTCGGCCAGGGTGATGGTGGCGATGGGATGAGACATATGTGTACTTCCTTTCTCAGATGAGATCCGCGCTGACGCGGTGTTTTTTCAGATATGCGATGAGCAGGGGAAAGCCGGTCATGGACCGGTCGCACCGGGCCAGCACCCGGCCGTTTTCCGACAGCAGCTTGGGGTTTTCACTGATGTCCCGCCGGACGGAGGCGATGTCGGAGACCTGAAAGGTGGTATGCCTGCCGAAGAGGTCCGTATACCGCAGGGCTTGCCCGTCCACCTCCAGGCGGTGGTTTTTGTACTTGGCCAGCACCACAATGCCCGCCAGCACGCAGAGAATGCAGGCGCCCAGCATATCCAGGCGCTGAAAGCCGGATTCCGCCGCGGCCTGGAGGCAGGCGCCGCCGAAGACCAGCGTCAGGATGATCCCAACGCCCAGCAGCGTGCCGCCCTGGCGGACGACGAACTGCTCCGGGATCTCCTCGTCGGGGATCTCCGGAAAGGCGCGGGGGGTACGGGTACGCAGAAGGCTCATCGGTAGTTCCTCTCTTTCATGGCCCGGTCCATCTCCCGGCCGGCGTCGCGGCGGGCGGCGGCATCCCGCTTGTCGTAGTTCTTCTTGCCCTTGCACAGGCCTATCTCCACCTTTACCCGGGCGTCCCGGAAGTAGACGGACAGGGGCACCAGGGTGTAGCCGTCCTGCTGGACCAGGGCGTGAAGCTTGCGGATCTCCCGCTTGTGCATCAAAAGCCGCCTGGTGCGGACGGGATCCCGGTTGAAGATGTTGCCCTTTTCGTAGGGAGAGATGTGCATCCCGTGGACGAACAGCTCCCCGTTCTTGACGGAGCAGTAGGCGTCCTTCAGGTTCAGCGTACCGGCCCGGATGGCCTTGACTTCCGTGCCGAAAAGTTCGATGCCGGCCTCATATTTGTCCTCCACAAAGTAGTCGTGAAAGGCCTTGCGGTTCTGTGCCGCGATCTTGATCCCTCGTTTCTCCGTGGGGGTCACCTCGCTTCCAATGGGGTTTCGCCGTCTCAGTATATCATGTCCGGGGACGTTCTTCAAGAGAAAGGCGGCAAAGAACGCTCTTTGCTTTTCCGACGCGGCGTGATATAATAACACAATGATTGCCCGGATGTTGGCAAACCAAACATTGAGGAGTGTCAGCAGAATGAATTATACAGATTTGACGGAGAGGATGCTCAGCCGGAAAGAGCAGTACAGCGGTCCGCTGTTCAGCGTGCACACGGATCAGGTGCTGCTGCCCAACGGCCATACCGCTGCCCGCGAGGTGGTGGAGCATGTGGACGGCGTGGCGGTGCTGCCCCTGGACGAGCGGAACAATGTGCTGGCGGTGACCCAGTACCGGTATGTGTTCGGCCGGACCCTGCTGGAGATCCCGGCGGGCAAGCTGGACCCGGGCGAGGACCCGGCCTCCGGCGCGCTGCGGGAGCTGCTGGAGGAGACCGGCGCGGTGCCGGAGACGTTTCTGCCCCTGGGCCGGATCATTCCGGCTCCGGGCTGCTACAGTGAGGTGCTGCACCTCTTTTTGGCCAGGGGGCTGCGGATGGAGAGCCAGCATCTGGACCCGGATGAATTCTTGAATGTGGAGCGGATCCCCTTTGACGAGATGGTCCACCGCTGTCTCAACGGCGAGATCGAGGACGCCAAGACGGTGGCCGCTGTGCTGAAGGCCAAGGTCCAGCTGGAACTGTGAGTGGGAGGGAGCATATGGACAAGCAGAAGCTGGTGCTGATCGTCGAGGACGAGAAGAACATTGTGGACATCCTGCGCTTCAATCTCCAGCGGGAGGGCTATGCCACCTGTGAGGCCTATGACGGCGCCGACGGATTGGAGAAGGCCCGCGCGGAGCACCCCGACCTCATCCTGCTGGATGTGATGCTGCCCAAAATGAATGGGTTTGATGTCTGCCGCTCCCTCCGGCAGGAGGGGGACAATGTGCCCGTCATCATCCTCACCGCCCGGGAGGAGGAGGCGGACAAGGTGCTGGGCCTGGAGATCGGCGCCGACGACTATATCACAAAGCCCTTCTCCATGCGGGAGCTGGTGGCCCGGGTGGGCGCCAATATCCGCCGCACCGCCATGACCGCGTCCGCCGCGTCCACTGCGGCGGATTCCGCCATGCCCGTGGCGGGAGATCTGTCCATCAACACTGACAGCCACCAGGTGTTCCGGGCGGGCAAGGCCATCGATCTGACTCAGCGGGAGTATGAGCTGCTGACCTTTCTGGCCAGCCACCCCAACAAGGTCTATTCCCGGGTGGACCTCATGGAGCAGGTGTGGAATTACGGCTATGTGGGCGACGACGTGCGCACCGTGGACGTGACGGTGCGGCGGCTGCGGGAGAAGATCGAGACAGACCCCGCCGCGCCGGTGTATATTCTCACCCGCCGGGGCGCCGGCTACTATTTCAGCGTCTGACCGCTCCGGCGGCGCCCCAGAGGAGGTGTGTCCATGTTCCGCAGCCTGCATATGAAGCTGACGCTGATCCTTCTGCTGCTCATCACGTCGCTGATGGCGGTGGTGGGAGCGTTTCTCACCACCAGCGTCTCCAGCTTCTATATCAATGCTTTCTATCAGCAGATGGACGATGTGTTCGGCTCCGACCGGGAGGAATTTGTCTCCTCGCTGCGCCAGGAGGCGGCTCAGGAGGACGGCGCGGAGCTGATCGGGGAGATCCTGAAAAACAACGCGGCCTCCCTGGGCATCGACTACCGCACCCGGAACTATTTTGTGCTGGACGGCATCACCGGTTCCTATCTGGGCGGCAGTGCCGATGCTTCCGTGCTGCCCCGGGAGCAGAGCGCCAATCTCCTCACCGCCCGCAACGCCGTGCTGCAGCGGGATGAGACCACGGTGGGAGACGGCAGCGACATCACCGCCGATTACATGGACCTGGCGGTGCCGGTGCTGGGGGGCGACAACGCCTATATCATCTATATTGTGGACAACAAGGACACCATTTCCGATCTCAACGGCCAGCTCTTCTTCATCATCATGCAGGCCCTGATCATCGGCCTATTGATCTCCGTGCTGCTGAGCTTCCTGCTCTCCAAGACCATGGTGGGCCCCATCGAGAAGCTCACCGCCGGGGCCGAGCGGGTGGCGGCGGGGGATTTCGGCAGCGCGCTGCCGGTGGAGTCCACCGACGAGATCGGCATCCTCACCGGCACCTTCAACGAGATGGCCGGTGTGCTGCAGTCCACTCTGGCCGCCATGGAGAATGAGCGCAACAAGCTGGATACGCTGTTTCTCCACATGACCGACGGCGTGGTGGCCTTCGACCACACGGGGAAGCTGATCCACTGCAATCCCGCCGCCAAGACCATGCTCCAGCGGGAGGTCGGCGGCGGCTGCACCTACGAGGAGCTGTTCGGGGACCTGCGTCCTTTCGGAGAGATCCTTTCCCTGCAGCGGCCGGACCATGTGGAGGAGGAGCGGACGGTGGGGGACCGGACGCTGGAGGTGTACCTGGCCTCCTTCTCCGACCGGGAACAGGGCGGCGTGCTGGTGCTGCTTCACGATGTGACGGAGCAGCACCGCAACGAGGAGCGGCGCAAGGAGTTCGTGGCCAATGTCTCCCACGAGCTGCGCACGCCGCTGACCAATGTCCGCAGCTATGCCGAGACGCTGCGGGACGCGCAGGGAGATATCCCCCAGGAGACGGCCCAGAACTTTTTGGACATCATCATCACCGAGACGGACCGGATGACCCACATCGTGCAGGATCTGCTGACCCTCTCCCGGCTGGATGCCGGCAACGCGGAGCTGGTCCTCTCCCGCTTCCCCTTCGGGGAGGCCATCGAGAGCGTGGTTCGGGCCAACGCCCTCAACGCCCGCCAGCGGGGCCATCAGCTGGTGTACGACCCGCCGGAGAGCCTGCCGCTGGTGGTGGGGGACCGGAGCCGGCTGGAGCAGGTGATGATGAACATCATCGGCAACGCCGTGAAATACACGCCGGACGGAGGCCATATCCGGGTCACCGCCGGGTCCACCGAGGACACGGTGTGGATGGATGTGTGCGACGACGGCATCGGCATTCCGGAGAAGGACCGGGAGCGGATCTTCGAGCGGTTCTACCGGGTGGACAAGGCCCGTTCCCGGGAGTCCGGCGGCACGGGCCTGGGTCTCTCCATCGCCCGGGAGATCGTCCAGCGCCACAACGGCACCATCGCTCTGGCCCCCCATGAGGGACCGGGCACCACTGTCCGCATGACGCTGCCCATCTCCCAGAGCCGTCCCGCGGCCTGCTGAGGAGATACGGCCTGCGGGGAAAGGAGGACGTCCATGGATGAAAAGCGGCGCCACCGCCGGGATTTTGTGCAGAATATCGTGATCACTGTGCTGGCGCTTTCCGCTGCGGTCCTGATGGCGCAGACCCAGCTCTATAATCTGGGCTCCGCCGCCGGTGCCCGATATTTCAGCGGGCTGCTTTCCTCGCAGGATGCCGCCTCGGGCGGGCAGAGCCAGCAGACCTTTCAGCTTGCCGCCCCGGTCCGGGTGGCCGTCACCGGGGCCTACGGCCGTCACGGCGATGTTATGATGACCACCGCCGACGAGGAATTCCTTCTGCTGGGCAATCTGCTGGGTGAGGCGTTGGGCTCGGCCCGGTCCTATGCCGCGGTGGATCAGGAGGCATTTCTGGCCGCGCTGGACAGGACGTCGGTCTACTACGATTTTCTCGCTCCGCTGCCGGTGTCCGTTCTGGCGGAATTCACCGGCACCACCGCCCAGGGCCAGTACTCCGCGCGGCGGCTGATCGTGGCGGAGGAGGCGGCGGGGGTGCGGCTTTACCTGTGGGATGACGGCGTGGGCTTCGGCGTGTGCGAGACCGCTGTTTCGGCGGAAAGCCTGGCTGCCGCAGTGGGACAGTACGAACTGGGCAACGCGGTCTTCGCGATGGACCGGGCGGCGCTGGATCCTGATTACGCGGCGTTGGCTCCCTGGTCGCTTCTGCTGTCCGATACGCTGCCGGAGATCCCGGTGCTGCAGGTGTCAGAAGGCCTGGGAGATGCCGACACGCTGCTGGCCGCGCTGAAATTCAACCCCCGGACCAATTACCGCTATACGGACTCCGGCGGCACGGAAGTGGTGGTGGATGGGGAGCGGTCCCTGCGCATCCGGCCCGACGGCACCGCGCTTTATCTCAGCGGCGGCGAGGCTGCATTGACGGTTGAGGCTGCGGAGGACGGGATGCCCACCGTTTCTCAGGCGGTGACGGCAGCCGGGAACCTGGTGGGCGGATTGCTCACGGATGCCGGAGATGCAGGGCTGTATCTTCAGGATGTCTATCAGAGCGCCGCTTCCACGGTGGTGCGCTTCGGCTACCAGGTGGAGGGCGTCCCCATCCGGTATACCGACGGCGGATGTGCCGCGGAGGTGCTGTTTGACGGCAGTGCCGTGTCCACCATGTCGCTGCGTTTTCGCGCCTATACCGTCACCAGTGACGTCTCGCTGCTGCTGCCGCTGCGTCAGGCGTTGGCGGTGGCTGCCCTGACGCCGGGCGCCGAACTGGCCGTGAGCTATGCCGACAGCGGCGCATCCACGGTCAGCGCCTGCTGGATGGCGGAGTGAGCGCGGATAAGGAGGAAGCATGGAACGATACCGCCTGAAGAACATCATCATTTTGATTCTGGTCCTGGTGAATGGGTTCCTGCTGGTGTCGCTGGCCATGCGCGGCGCTTCCAGCCGGTCTGCCCGGGCCACCGCCGAGGAGCAGCTGGTGGCTCTCCTGGCCGCCGACGGCGTCGCGTTGGACCCGGATATCATTTCCTATGAGACGCCGCCTGACAGCCTCAGTGTGACCCGGGACCAGGAGCTGGAGCGCCGGGCCGCCGCCGCGCTGCTGGGCAGTCCGCTGACCAGTTCCGACCAGGGCGGCGGCATCACCACCTACACCGGAGGCCGGGGCGCGGCCATGTTCCGGGCCAGCGGAGAGTTCGAGGCCAGCGGCACGCTGGCTGCCGAAGATTCCGTGGAGGTCTGCCGCAGCTTCTGCCGTGCCTTTGGATATGCCGAGCCGGAATTCCGGCTGGATGACGGCGGTTCCGGCACCGGCAGCGCCGTATGCCTGTGGGACGGCATGCGCGTGTTCAACTGCACCCTCAGCTTCACTCTCTCAGAAGGAAGGCTGACCGCTGTCAGCGGTACGCTGCTCTCGGAGCGTATGGAACCCCTGGCGGAGGAGCAGGAGCCCCTGTCCGCCACCGCCGCCCTGACCGCTTTCCAGCGGGTCCGGCGGGAGAGCGCCGCCGTGGTATCCTCCATTACGGAAATGGAGCTTTGCTATATGCTGCAGAATTCCGCCACCGCCGCTGTGATCCTTCAGCCCTGCTGGCGGATCGTCACCAATACGGGCGAATATTATGTAAACTGCAGTACCGGCATGGTCACGGTGCCCTGAAAATTGACCAGCCTGCCGGAGATTTCCCTTTTTCCGGAAGCCGGCCAGGAATGATTTGCAATTCCTGGCCGGTCGTGATATAATGCTCATATAACGGGCGCGTCTGCGCTGTGGTTGAGACAGATTTGTTGGTTTTTTGCAGGCATCCAGGATGTTTTTGGAAGACAGAGGGAGCAAATTTCTCCTGCCGCGGTGCCTGCCGGCAGTATGAATGCCTGCCTGTGGGGCAAACTGTCTGCAGGACGCGTGCCGGTTACCGAAGAAATATGAGTTCCTTGAAGAGAGGGTTCAGACTTGACAAAATATATTGTGCAGGGCGGAAAGCCCCTGTTCGGCGAGGTGGAGATCAGCGGCGCCAAGAATGCCGCTGTGGCCATCATTCCCGCCGCGCTGCTGGTGGACGGAGTCTGCCGCATTGAAAATATCCCCCAGATCTCCGATGTGACGCTGTGCCTGCGGATTTTGGAAGAATTGGGTGCCAATATCCGCCCCGTCAACCGCCACACCGTGGAGATCGACTGCCGTCATATCCATTCCACCCGGACCAGTTATGAGCTGGCCCGGCGTATCCGCGCCTCCTATTATCTCATCGGGGCCCTGCTGGGCCGCTTCGGTCAGGCCGAGGTGGCCATGCCCGGCGGGTGCAATTTCGGCGTCCGCCCCATCGACCAGCATGTCAAGGGATTTGCCACTCTGGGAGCCAAGGTGGTGGTGGAGGGCGGTTTTATCCGCGCCTCCGCCGAGGGCAGGCGCCTGCGCGGCGCCAACATCTATCTGGATGTGGTATCCGTGGGCGCCACCATGAACATTATGATGGCCGCCGTCATGGCGGAGGGGAATACCGTTATTGAAAACGCCGCCAAGGAGCCCCACATCGTGGACTTGGCCAACTTCCTCAATTCCATGGGCGCCAACATCCGGGGCGCCGGCACCGACACCATCAAGATCCGGGGGGTGGACAGCCTCTCCGGCGGCTCCTACGCCATCATTCCGGATCAGATCGAAGCGGGCACCTATATGGCGGCTGTGGCGGCCACCGGCGGACAGGTACTGGTGAAGAACATCATTCCCAAGCACATGGACTGCATCACCGCCAAGCTGCAGGAGTGCGGCGTGGAGGTGGAGGAGCATGAGGACACCCTTCTGGTCCGCCGTACCGGCAAGCTCCGCCGGGCCAACGTCAAGACGCTGCCCTACCCCGGCTTTCCCACGGATATGCAGCCCCAGATCACGGCGGTGCTGTGCCTGGCGGAGGGTACCTCTCTGGTGACGGAGAGTGTGTGGAGCAACCGTTACCAGTACGTGGACGAACTCAAGCGCATGGGGGCCAACATCCAGGTGGACGACAAGACCGCTGTGGTGGAGGGAGTGGACCATCTCACCGGCGCGCCCATCCAGGCCTGTGACCTGCGGGCCGGCGCCGCCATGGTCATCGCCGCACTGGCGGCGCAGGGCTGCAGCGAGATCAGCCGCGTGCAGTATATCGAGCGGGGCTATGAGGACATCGTGGACAAGCTCCGGGCCCTGGGAGCCGACATCCGGTCCGTGGAAGAGCCGGAGGAGACCGACGAATTGAAGGCGCAGATCAGCTGAGCTGCGCGATCTTATATCATTATTAATATGCATATGCACTGCGTCCGCTGAGGAGGATGGCGACCCTTAGTCGGCGTTCTCTTGAGCGGACGTTTTACTTTTCGATTGAATGAGGGATCATCTTTGACCACCGTACATACACTGGCCAGCGGGTCCTCCGGGAACGCGCTGCTGCTCTCCTGTGACGGGACCCATCTTTTGATGGATGCCGGCATCTCCTGCCGCCGGATCACGGCGGCGCTGGGGCAGCTGGGACTGACACTGGAGGATCTGGACGCCGTTTTCATCACCCATACCCATACCGACCATATTGCCGGACTGCGGACCATGCTGCGGCGGAGTGGATTTCCGCTTCTGGCCACGCAGAGGACCTGCCGGGAGCTGGAGTACCGGCTGGAGGCCGCGGCGGACCGGCTGGAGCCGGTGGCTCTGAGCCGCCCCGTCACGGTGGGAGACTGCACCGTGACCGCTTTTTCTACTTCCCACGACGCTCCCGGCTGCTGCGGCTACCGCATCGATACCGCCGACGGCGGTGTGGGGCTGCTGACGGACACGGGTTATGTCACCGAGGCGGCGGCGGAGATTCTGCCGGGGACCGATCTGGTGGTGCTGGAGGCAAACCATGACCCGGATACCCTTTGCAGCGGGCCGTATCCCGATTCCCTCAAGCGGCGCATCCTGGGAGATGCGGGACACCTGTCCAACGGGGAAGCCGCCCGGTTTGCGGTGACGCTGGCGGGTTCCGGCGCCTCGGAGATCGTGCTGGCTCACCTGAGCCGGGAGCACAATACCCCCGCCATGGCCATCCATGCGGTGGAGACCGCTCTTTCCGCGGCGGAGCTGGCGCCCAGGCTCTCAGTGGCGCCCCGGGACAGTCTGAGCGCTCCGCTGACGGTTTGCAGGAGGGCGTCATGCAGCGGGTGAGCGTCATCTGTGTGGGGAAGCTGAAGGAGCGGTTCTATATTGAGGCCGCCGGGGAGTACGGCAAACGACTTTCCCGCTTCTGCCGGCTGGAACTCATCGAGCTGCCGGAGGAGCGGCTGCCGGAGGATCCGTCTCCGGCTCAGATCGAAGCCGCTCTGGAAAAGGAGGCGGCGGCCATCCGGGCAAAGGTTCCCCAGGGGGCCTGTCTGGTGGCGATGTGCGTGGAAGGGGAGGCCTGCTCCAGCCCGGCTCTGGCCCGGCGGATGGCCGGATGGGCGGACCGGGGCGTGAGCCATATCGCCTTCGTGGTGGGGAGTTCCTTCGGGCTGCATCCTTCTGTGAAAGAAGCGGCGGCGCTGCGGCTTTCCATGTCTCCCATGACCTTTCCCCATCACCTGGCCAGGGTGATGCTGCTGGAGCAGATCTACCGGGCCTATCAGATCAATGCCGGTTCCAAGTATCATAAGTAACGGCGGGTGCCGTTTTTTTAAGATTTCAGAGGAGGAGCAGCATTATGGATTTCATGAAAGAGTACGAGAAATGGCTTGCCAGCCCCGCTTTGTCTGACGCAGAGCGTGCGGAGCTGGAGGCGATCCGCAGCGATCCCAAGGAGATCGAGTCCCGGTTTTACGGGCCGCTGGAGTTCGGCACCGCCGGACTGCGGGGTACCATGTACACTGGACTGCACAATATGAATATCCATGTGATCCGCTGGGCCACCCAGGGCTTTGCCGATGTCATCACCGCCGAGGGCGAGGAGGGCAAGCGCCGGGGTGTGGCCATCTGCATGGACTGCCGGAACCACTCCATGGAGTTTGCCCGGGCCGCGGCGGAGGTCTGCGCCGCCAACGGCATCCATGTGCGGATCTTTGAGTCCCTGCGCCCCACGCCCGAACTGAGTTTTGCCGTGCGGGAGTATCACTGCCAGGCCGGCATCAACGTCACCGCCAGCCACAACCCCAAGGAGTACAATGGTTATAAGGTCTACTGGGAGGACGGCGCCCAGCTGCCGCCTCACCACGCCGACGCCATTGCCCGCCGCCTGGGCGAGATCGACATCTTCCGCGACATCAAGACGATGCCCTATGATGAGGCCGTCTCCAAGGGCCTCATTGAGATCCTGGGCGAGGAGACTGATGAGAAGTTCCTCTCCCACGTCATGGCCCAGGTCAATGACCGGGAGACAGTGGCCAAGGTGGCCGACACCTTCAAGCTGGTCTACACCCCCTTCCACGGCACCGGCCACAAGCTGATCCCCGAGGCGCTGCGGCGTCTGGGCATCCGGCACCTGATCTGCGTGCCTGAGCAGATGGTCATTGACGGCGATTTCCCCACCGTGGTGTCTCCCAACCCGGAGAATCCCGAGGGCTTTGCTCTGGCGGTGGAGCTCGCCAAGAAAGAGGGGGCCGACTTCATTCTGGGCTCCGACCCCGACGCTGACCGCGTGGGTATCATGGTCAAGACCAAGAGCGGCGAGTTCAAGGTGATCTCCGGCAACCAGACCGGTGTTTTGATGCTGGATTACCTCATCGGCGCCATGAAGCGGGCCGGTAAGCTGCCGGAAAAGCCCGTGATGCTCAAGACCATCGTCACCACCGAGATGGCCCGGAAGGTGGCCGAGGTCAACGGCCTGCAGAGCTTCGACACCTTCACCGGCTTCAAGTTCCTGGCGGAAAAGAAAGACAAGCTGGAGAGCACCGGCGAAGGGAAGGTCATTTTCTCTTACGAGGAGTCCTACGGCTATATGTTCGGCGATTATGTCCGGGACAAGGACGCCGTCACCGCCTCCCTGATGCTCACGGAGATGGCCGCCTGGTATGCCGCCCAGGGCATGACTCTGGCCGACGCCCTGGATGCCCTTTTTGAGAAGTACGGCTACTATGCCGAAAAGACCTGCAATCTGGTCATGCCCGGCCTGGACGGCCTAAAGGACATGGCCAGCCTGATGAAGTCCCTGCGGGAGAATCCGCCGGCGGAGCTGTCCGGCGTGAAGGTGGCCGCGTGGAAGGACTATCAGGACGGCTCTGTGGTGGACAGCGCCACCGGTGCCCGGAGCCAGATGGAGCTCAAGGGTTCCAATGTGCTGCGCTTCGAGATGGCCGACGGCACCTCCGTCATCGTCCGGCCCTCCGGAACCGAGCCCAAGATCAAAGTGTACATCCTTACCCAAGGCAAAGATGCTGCTGACGCCCAGGCGAATGTGGCGAAATACAGCAAGTGGGTGGACACCCTGAAGAAATGATTGCATAACGGAAAACGATGGCATACAGGAAGAGGAGACGCCCTGCCGGGGCGCCTCCTCTTTGTTTTCCGCCGCTGGCCGGCAAAGGTATATACACATAGAATGAAATCTGCTGCAGGATTTTTCTTGCTATTCTGAAAGGTGGGTGATAGAATAAAAAATGGCCATTTTTTGTCTAAACCCCGTACTTTGTTGAGAAAAAGGAAGGGGGAGGGGCACCCACAGCATCTTGTGGTTGCGTCCGCGCGGGCCTCATGTTCTGGAAGAAAATCCGCCCCGGAGAGACAGGACGGGATATTATTCGACGAAACGTGCAGGGATGATGGCATGAAGAACCCGACGCAAAAATCGAATTGGAAGGTCTATGCGCTGTTTACACTGCTGCTGGCGGCAGTGGCGGCGGTATCCGTGCTGCTTTTTTGCAGCTCCATGCAGACTCGCAGCGTTGTCACACGGTATACCACCGCGTATCTCGCGGATGTGTCCGGTCAGATGGCGTCCAGCCTGGACAGCCGGCTGTTGAGCTCCGCCCGTGCACTGCAGATCATCCGGGACAGCGCGATACGGTTTTCGGAGGAGGAGGCGGAGGCCTTTCTGGAGCGCAGGCAGCTTTTTTCCGGCTATGATGAGCTGCGGATGTTCCGCTCCGCCGGAGAGGCGGAGGCCTGGGTCAGGGAGGCATATCCGGAGATTGATCCGCAGGTGCGGATGACGGAGGAAGGAGCGTGTCTGCTGTTCGTTCCGGGCGAGGAGGCGCTGCTGCACTGTGTACAGGATCCGGAGGGCAAAGATCCGGCCATCCTGGTGGGAATTGAGGACGGAGAAATGCTGCAGGCGCTGCTGGAGACGGAGAACTTCGGCGGTGCGGGCGGGTCTCTGGTCGCCGGTGCGGACGGAAGCGTCGTGGCGATGCCGCGGAACAACGGCTGCGGCGCGGCGCTGGCCGCCCTGTGGGAAACAGGCGGACAGGGGGAGACGCAGCAGGCGCTGGAGCGAATGCGGACGGACGCCGCCGGGGGGACGGAGGGAACGGTCTCTCTGCCGGAGACCCAGGCGGGATCTCTGCTGGTGCATTACGAGCCGCTGGAGTATCCCGGATGGAGTCTGATCACGGCCATTCCGGAGAGCGCCGTCAGCGATGGCATCGACCGGATTTCTCTGGGAAACCGGATCCTGACGGGTGCCGTGATCCTGGTGCTGTTTTTGAGCCTGCTGCTGGCGCTGAGCAACAGCCGCCGCCGGCGGGAACTGGAGCGAATCACCTTTTCCGATCAGCTGACCTGCGGCATGAACGATACCCGTTTCTGCATGGTGGCCGGCGATCTGCTGGAGCGGCACCGCTGGGAATACGTGCTGGTTTCCATGGACATCCAGGACTTCAAATTCATCAACAAGGCATTCGGCACACAGCAGGGGAACCGGACATTGCAGCATGTCTATCGGATCCTAAGCGCCGCATTGCAGGAAGAGGAGCCCCTGGCCCGGGACTGCGGAGATGTGTTCTATTTTCTGCTCAAGGAGCGGGACGAGGCCCGGATCTGCAGCCGTCTGCAGCAGATCTTCCAGCAGGTGAATCAGTTCAATACACAGCAGGAGGCCCCCTACGTGCTGGAGCTGTATTTCGGTATTTACGCGCCTCAGGGGGACGGCGAGTCCATCCAGGATATGCAGGAGAAGGCCAATCTGGCCAGGAAGCGGAAAAAGGGCGATCAGCGCTACCGGTACAGCTTTTACGACGAGGAACTGCAGCAAAAGCTCCTGGAGGAGAAGGACCTGATGGGGATGGTGGAAGGAGCCGTCCGGAAGGGCGAGTTCGTGGTATATCTGCAGCCCAAGGTCCGCCTGGCGGATCAGCGCATCGTGGGGGCGGAAGCCCTCATCCGTTGGAACCACCCGGAGCGGGGGCTGCTGGCGCCGGCCGACTTCATTCCGGCTGCTGAGCGGCACCATCAGATCTGCCGCCTGGACCGGCTGGTGTTTGAGGAGATCTGCCGGATTCTGGCCCGCTGGAAGCAGGAGGGGAGGGAGCTGCCCGCCATTTCAGTGAACCTCTCCCGGCAGAATCTGGAGAGCTCCGCCTTTTTGCGGGAGTATCGGGAGCTCTGCCTGCGGTATGAGGTCTCTCCCAGTCTCATCGAGTTCGAACTGACGGAGACCATCCTCTTTGAAAATCCCAAGGGCGTCAGGGCCTGCATCGACGAAATGCATGCCCTGGGCTTCCAGTGTTCACTGGATGACTTCGGCGCCGGCTTTTCCTCCCTGGGACTGCTCAACGATCTGGATGTGGATACCATCAAGCTGGATCGGAGCTTCTTCTGGAACAAGCGCAGCGGCCAGCGGAGCCTTCGGATCGTGGAGGCCATTTTGAAGCTGGCGGCTCAGCTGCACATCCGCACTGTGGCGGAGGGAATCGACGATGCGGGTCAGGTGGCTTATCTGCGCCGGGCGGCCTGCGATCTGGTACAGGGCTTTTTCTTCTTCAAGCCCATGCCGGTGGAGGAATTCGAGGCCACGGCGTTTGAAGAGGGACGGCTGCGGTACATGCCGCCGCTGGACAAGATGTCCGCTCCCCTGGAACGGGAGGGACCGGAGGATTTGCTGCACATGGAGGAGCAGCCCAACAGCGGTCTGGTGGCGTTCTCCTATGATGTCAAACGAGACCGTGCGGTCTTCTCCGCCGCCTTTTCACCGGTAATGGAGGGGCGGTGCGATTTCCAGGCCGCCTCGGCGTTCTTCCGCAAGTCGGAACTGATCCATGACAGCGACCGGGAGGATTTTTTCCGAGTGCTGGAACGCTGCCGCCGGGAGGACATCTGGGTGGAGACTACGCTGCGTTTCTATATGTCTCAGGGGCGCTATGAGTGGCTGGAGCTGTTTTTGCACAACGACGGCGACTCCGGCTATCTGTCCGGTGTGCTCATCAATCTGGCCCACTGGCGCAGCGAGCTGGACCGCTGGCGGGAGAAGGCCAACCGGGACGCGCTGACCGGCCTTTACAACCGGGAGTTTTTGGAGCAGTACGTCAGGGAACAGCTGAAAGACGGCAGCCTGACCTCGGCGGCGCTGATCTTCATCGACATCGACGATTTCAAGCGGGCCAACGACACCCTGGGCCACGTGGTGGGCGACGATATTTTGTGCTGTGTGGCCAAGCGGGCGCTGGGCGTGTTCCGTCACAGCGACATTGTGGCCCGGTACGGCGGTGATGAGTTTTTGATCTTTGTGCCCTCAGTGGGGCGCGAGATCCTGCGGACCCGGCTGGAGCAGCTTTGCGGCGTGTTCCACTATCCCTACCGCAACGGTACGCTGCATTATCAGATCTCGGGCAGCATCGGCGCCGCCCTTTATCCGGAAGGCGGTCTGGATTACGAGACGCTGCTGAAGCATGCCGACGCAGCGCTCTATGCCGCCAAAAGTGCCGGAAAAGACCGGTATGTGCTTTACGAACCGGAACAGCCCCTGCAGGGCGGGGAATGAAAGAAGGGTATTCATGTTGGCGCTTTCTATGGGAATTCTGGGGTTTGTGTGTCTCCTGATCTATGACGTCAACAGCTTCACCCTGCGCTGGAATGTGCTGCACGCGTTTTTTGCACTGGGGACGGGACTGGTGGCAGCGGCCACGCTGGCGGATCTGTCGGCGGCGGTGCGCCTGGGTGCCTTCTCCGGTGCGGGAGACGCCGTGCTGGCCGGGCTGGGGGTGCTGTGGCTGGGCGCTCTGATCTACAGCCTGTTCTTTGCACTTCCCTTTTCCGGGACGTACTGCGCGCAGCCGCAGTCGCCCCAGGTATGCGACCGGGGCGTCTACGCTCTGTGCCGCCATCCGGGTGTGCTGTGCTTTTTGGGGGTGTATGTGTTTCTGGGCGCCGCAGCGCTGCCGTCGCCGCTTCTGGCCAATGGGATGGTGTACTCCTTTTTGAACCTCTGTTACGTGATCTTTCAGGATCTGGTGACGTTTCCCAAGACCTTTTGTGACTATGCGGCTTACCGAAAGCGAGTCCCCTTCCTCATTCCCACGAGAAGGAGCTTTGGCGTGGCCCTGCAGACCTGGCGGCAGCCGACCGATGAGGAGGGAGAAACGTGAGATTTCAGGAAAAACTGCGAAAATACTCCAAGCAGGAGCTTTGGGATGAGTACTGCGGATTTCTGGACTTGAGTCCGGCGGAATTTATGCGCATCCAGAAGCGGCTTCTGATGGAGCAGATCGAGCTGTGGTCCTCCAGCCCGCTGGGCCAGAGCATCCTGAAAGGGAAGCACCCCCGCACCATCGAGGAATTCCGCGCCATGGTGCCCCTGACCACGTACGACGATTACGCGTCGGTGCTGCTGAGCCGGCAGGCCAAGTCCCTTCCGGCGGAACCGGTGCTCTGGATCCAGACCACCTGGGAAGGCGGCGTCCATCCCCTGAAGGTGGCGCCTTACACCAAGGGCATGCTGGATACCTACAAGCGCAACGTCATCGCGGTTTTGATGATGTGCACCGCCAAGCACAAAGGCGATTTTGATATCAGCGTCACGGATCACATGCTCTATGCCCTGGCCCCGCTGCCCTATGCCACAGGACTGCTGCCGCTGCTGTTTGAGGATGAGATCGACATCGAGTTCCTGCCCCCGGTCAAGGAAGCGGTGAAGATGTCCTTTCAGGAGCGCAATATCCAGGGGTTCAAGATGGGCATGAAGAAGGGGATCGAGTATGCTTTCGGCGTGGGAAGCGTCCTCTACTATGTCAGCCAGGGCCTTGCCTCCATGCAGGAACGGCAGAAGGGCAAGAGCCTTCTCAGCCGCCTCCGCGGCATCTCGCCGTCCACCATGTGGCGGTATCTGGTGGCCCGGCGCAAATGCCGGGAGGAGAACCGGGAACTGCTGCCCAAGGATCTCTTCCAGCTCAAGTGCCTGATCGTGGGCGGCACGGACAACCGCTGCTACAAAGCGGATCTGGAGAAAATGTGGGGGGTGGCGCCGGTGGAGCTGTTCGCCGGCACGGAGCCCACGTTGGTTGGCTGCGAGACATGGACCCGGGACGGCGTCTACTTTTTCCCGGACGCCTGCTTCTACGAGTTCATTCCGGAAAAGGAATTTGAGAAGAATGCGGCGGATCCCTCGTATCAGCCCAGTACCGTGTTGTGGGACGAGGTTGCCGACGGCGGTGTATATGAGATCGTGCTGACGGTCTTCAAGGGCGGCGCTTTCGCCCGTTACCGGGTGGGCGACGTGTTCCGCTGCGTGGGAGGGAACAACGAGGGCCTGCCCCGGTTCCAGTATATCGACCGGGTGCCCCAGGTCATCGACATCGCCGGATTTACCCGGATTACGGAGACGTCCATCCGGCAGGCCATCCAGCTGTCCCGGCTGACTGTTGCAGGGTGGACGGCGAAGAAGGAATTCACAGAGAACAGGCGGCCGTTCATGCATCTGTATGTGGAGATGGAGCGCAGCGCGCTGACCACCAGCGCCGTCAGCACTCAGATCCTTCAGGAGCATCTGAGCGTGTATTTCAAATATATGGACCAGGATTACAAGGATCTCAAACGGATTTTGGGATTGGATCCGCTGCGCATTACCGTGCTCAAGTGCGGGACCTTTGCGGAGTACCAGCGGCGGTTCGGTGCGGAGATCCGCAGGGTCAATCCGGAGAGCAGCGAGATCAACGATTTGCTTCAATGCCACGAGGGCGGCGGCATAGACAGGAGGGAGGGCAAGTATGAGTGGATATAGTTGGATTTCCATCATATCGCTCTCCTGCTATCTGATTCTGTTTGTGACGTTCCTGGCGGCAAAAAAGACCCAGAAGGTGATGTACACCTTCATGGAGTTCCTGTTTGTGCTCATCTTCTGGAGCGGCGGCTCCTTTGCCATGCGCATCCAGCTGTGGCCGTCGGTGAACTTTTGGCATTATGTATCTCTTGCAGGCATTTTCCTGATCCCGGTGGTGTTCTACCACTTTGTGCTTGATTTTCTGGAGGAGCCCAGGGGCGGCGGGCGCTTTTTCTGGCTGCTGGTGTTCCTGGGGCTCATCGTCTTCAACATGCTGACGGACAGCCTGATCCCATTGCCCCAGGTGGTGCGGGAAGGCGGCGGCGTTCAGTTCATCTACCACTATTCCTGGCGGATCTACGTGGCCTTTTTGCTGGTGGTGCTGTGCTGGGGACAGCTGGCCTTCCTGATCCGGCGCCACTGCAAGGGCAACGGCGCGGTATTTGCACAGTTGATCCCGGTGCTGTGCGGCATCGGGACCATCTTCCTGGGCAATATCCTGGCAACGCTGCCGTTTTTCCAGGGCTTCCCGCTGGACATTCTCTCCGGCGTGGCGAATGCGGGACTTTTGTTCTATGCACTGTATAAAAAGCAGCTGTTCCGCATGACCATGCTGATCTCCCGGCCCAACTGCTTTCTGCTCTCGTCTATCCTGGGTCTGCTGATTTCCTACAACTATCTGCTGCCCATCCAGAATTTTCTGGTGTATGTCATCGGGGTGGAGCACAACCATGCGCTGATCATCATGGCCATGTGCCTCCTGGTGTTCATCGGGCTTTTGTATCTCTTCATCAGCCTGCTGGTCAACGCCCTGTTTGTCCGGAGCGATCAGCAGCAGGGAATTTTGATCGCCCGCTTCAGCCAGGAGGTCACCAGTCTGCTGGGGACGGGGGACATCCTGCGCAAGTTCTCCGACATCACCCAGGAAGCTCTGGGTGTGTACCGTATCTTTGCGCTGGTGCGCATGGAAGGGGAGGATTACAAGCTGCTCTTTACCTCCAGTCCGCTGGAGGAGAAAAATATCTCCCTGCCTCCGGAGCATCCGCTGGTGCAGTATTTCCGGGAAAACAGCGGCTGCGTGCTGCAGCGGGAGTTTTCCCGCACCACCATGTATCGGGGCATGTGGGAAGATGAGAAGCGGCTCTTTTCCTCTCTGGGGATTGAGTGCTTCTGTCCGCTGATCTGTGAGGATGAGCTGCTGGGGATCGTCATGCTGGCCAGGAAGGAAGAGGGCGGTGTTTACCGCGTCAGTGACCTGAGCTTCCTGCAGGCCATCTCCACCATCTGTGCCATTGCTCTGAAGAATGCCTGCCTGTATGAAAAGGCGCTGAATGAGGCGCGGCAGGACGAGCTGACGGGCCTGATCAGCCGGAAGTATTTCTATGAGCTTCTGGGTCAGGAGTTTGACCGGAACCGGGGCGGCTCTCTGGCTCTGAGTATCATCAATGTGGATGACTTCAGTCTCTATAATCAGCTCTACGGCACCCACGAAGGCGACCTGGCGCTGCAGCGGATCGCGGCCATCATGAAGGCCAGTGTGGAACAAAGCTGCTATGCCGCCCGGATCAACGGCAAGGAATTTGCGCTGATCCTGCCGGGCTATGACATCTATTCGGCCAAGGTGCTGACGGAGACCATCGCCGCGCAGATCGGCGAGATCAACAGTCAGCGCAACAGCCATGTCCGCAGCCGCCTTACCGTCAGTGCCGGCATCTGCGCCGCGCCCTATATGGCCGCGTCTGCCAAGGAACTGCTGAAGAACGCGGACAGCGCGGTGTACAGCGTCAAGCGTGCCGGAAAGAACGCCGTTTTGATGTATTCCGAGGAAGTATACCGCAAGGAGATGGAGCAGCAGTCCCAGCACAAGAGCGGCTACAGCGAGCACGCCAGTACCATCTATGCGCTGACGGCGGCCATCGACACCAAGGACCACTACACCTTCCAGCACTCCCAGAACGTGGCGTACTATGCCTCCGAGCTGGCCAGGGCCGCGGGGCTGGAGCATTATCTGGTGGAGATCGCCAAGGAGGCGGGGCTGCTCCACGACATCGGCAAGATCGGCATCCGGGAGGATATCCTCAACAAGACCGGGCGTCTGACGCCGGAGGAGTACGAGATCATGAAGAGCCACGTGGACAACGGCGTCAACATCATCCGTTATCTGCCGTCCCTGGACTATGTGATCCCGGCCGTCCTGTCCCATCATGAGCGTTATGACGGCAGGGGCTATCCCCGGAAACTGGCCGGAGAGGAGATCCCTCTGGCCGGCCGGATCCTGGCCATCACGGACGCCTTTGACGCCATGATTTCCCGCCGCAGCTACCGGGAGCCGCTGTCTGTGGAGCGGGCGCTGGCCATCCTGCGGGAGGAAAGCGGCAAGCAGTTCGATCCCAACCTGGCGGCGCTGTTTGTGGAAATGGTGGAAAGCGGCCGTATCGAGCCCCAGATTCAAAAGAGCGTCACCCTGGAGAAGCTGGGGATGCCGCCGGTGGTGGTTCCCGACCGGCCGGTCTCTGCGGCCGCCGCGGTGCCGGCAGTGGCGCCTGTGGGAGTGCCGGCGGACGGGATGCCGGCTCCTGGAGATGGCCTCTGATGGAGCACAGGCCGTAAAGAGTCAGAAGGTCCCCGGCTTGAAGCCGGGGACCTTCTTTTTTGCGGTGTTGCGGGAATGGAACCGCTCAGATCCGGGCCACGCCGGAATCCCGGGCGGCCTGGGCCACGGCGGAAGCCACTGCGTCCTTGACCCGGGGGTCAAAAGCGGCGGGGATGATGTAGTCGGCGGAGAGTTCCTCGTCGGAGATGAGGCCTGCCAGGGCCTGGGCAGCGGCGATCTTCATGGCGTCGTTGATGTCGCTGGCACGAGCGTCCAGAGCGCCCCGGAAGATGCCCGGGAAGGCCAGGACGTTGTTGATCTGATTGGGATAGTCGCTGCGGCCGGTGGCCACCACCGCCGCGCCGCCGGCGCGGGCCTCGTCAGGGAAAATCTCGGGGGTGGGGTTGGCGCAGGCAAAGATGACGGCGTCCCTGCGCATGGTGCGCACCATGTCGGCGGTGACCATGCCGGGAGCGGAGACGCCGATAAACACGTCGGCGTCCGCCAGCACGTCCGCCAGAGAGCCGGTGTGCTTGGCGGGGTTGGTGACCTGGGCCATCTCCTCCTTGACCCAGTTCATGCCCACGGTACGTCCGGTGTAGATGGCGCCCTTGCGGTCGCAGAGGGTGACGTCCGGATATCCGGCGGAGAGCAACAGCTTCGTGATGGAGATGGCGGCGGCGCCTGCGCCGTTGATGACCACCCGGACCTCCTCCGGCCGCTTGGCCACCACCTTCAGTGCGTTGGTGAGGCCTGCCAGGGTGATGACGGCGGTGCCGTGCTGGTCATCATGGAAGATGGGAATATCGCAGCTCTCCTTGAGCTTCTGCTCGATCTCAAAGCAGCGGGGAGCGGCGATATCCTGCAGGTTCACGCCGCCGAAGGAGCCGGCCAGCAGAGCCACGGTGTTGACGATGTCGTCCACGTCCTTGCTGCGCACACACAGGGGTACGGCGTCCACGCCGCCGAAGGCCTTGAACAGCACGCACTTGCCCTCCATCACCGGCATGCCTGCCTCGGGGCCGATGTCGCCCAGGCCCAGCACGGCGGTGCCGTCGGTGACCACCGCCACGGTATTCCAACGGCGGGTGAGCTCGTAGCTCTTGTTCACGTCCCTCTGGATCTCCAGGCAGGGCTGGGCCACGCCGGGGGCGTAGGCCAGGGAGAGCGCTTCCTTGCTGTCCACGGCGGCCCGAGGGACCATCTCCAGCTTGCCTTTCCACTGGTAGTGCAGCCGCAGGGATTCCTTTGCGTAATCCATGGTTCCATACTCCTTTCATTTTTCGAAAAGAAATTTCATTTTATGGAAATCGCTGTCGCTTCCATTATAATGCACTGCGGGCGGGGATGTCAATTCCCGACGGAAGAACCTTGAAATCCTAGTTTTCCTATGGCAAAATAGAGGCGAGAGGAGGGGGCGGCTTGAAGATTTCGACGAAGGGGCGCTACGCCCTGCGTCTGATGGCGGACATCGCTGCTCACGAACAGGACGGCTTTGTCTCTTTGAAGGACGTGGCTGCCCGGCAGGAGATCTCCGTGAAGTATTTGGAGCAGATCGCCGGGACACTGTCCCGAGCAGGCTTTTTGTACAGCGGCCGGGGGGCCCAGGGCGGTTACCGGCTGGCCCGGGAGCCGGGGACGTATACCGTGGGCAGCATCCTGCGGCTGACGGAGGGAAACCTGGCGCCGGTAGCATGTCTGGATGGGGAGGAGAACCGCTGCGCCCGCTGCGGGGAGTGTCCCACACTGCCCTTCTGGGAGGGGCTGTATCGCACCGTCAATGACTATATCGACCGATATACCCTGGCGGATCTGATGAAGCAGATGTGAACCAAAAAACGCACCCCCTCGGGGGTGCGTTTTGCTGCTTTCAGGAATCCAGCTCTGCGGCGATGTCGGTCAGGCTCCGCCCGGTCCGCCGGGCGATATCGGCCAGATCCTCGTATTCATATTTGCGCCGGTGGACGCCATAACCGGAGGCGGACTTTACCCGTACGCTTCCCCAGGGGGTCTCCCGGGTGTCTTCAGACCGCTCCAGTACATACCGGCGGCACAGGCTCTCCCGTACTCCCAGAGTGGTGGTGTGGCGGAAGAGCAGCGCTGCCATCCGTTCCCGGTCCTCCGGGCGGCACAGCAGCCGCAGCAGCGTGGCGGGCCGGGATTTCTTCATGCCGATGGGAGAGGTGAACACGTCCAGAGCCCCGGCGGCGAGGAGCTGCTCCATGGCAAAGCCCAGGGCCTCGCCGGTCATGTCGTCCACATTGCAGGCCAGCTCCGCCACCGTGTCCGAATCGCCCGCTGTCTCACCCAGCATGGCCCGGACGCAGTTGGCGGCGGGAAAGTCCTTTTTGCCCATGCCGTAGCCCACCGCCTGGAGGCACATGGCGGGCATATCGCCGAAGCGGGAGGCGAAGTGCATCAGCAAGGCCGCGCCAGTGGGGGTGCACAGCTCTCCCTGAATGGAGCCGCCGTAGATGGGGGCGCCTCGGAGAATGTGGGCTGTGGCGGGCGCGGGCACTGGCAGAACGCCGTGGGCGCAGCGGACCTGGCCGCTGCCCACGTGAATGGGGGAGACCACCACTTCGTCCACAGCCAGCTTCTCCATCAGCAGGCATACCGCCGTGATGTCCGCCACGGCGTCCATGGCGCCGACCTCGTGGAAATGGACTTGCGACACCGGCACGCCGTGGGCATGACTCTCCGCCTCCGCAATGAGGCCGTACACCGCCATCACGTCCGCCTTCACCTTGTCCGACAGCGGCAGATGATGCTCCACCAGATGGGCGATGTCCGCCATGCTGCTGTGGGTGTGGGAATGCTCGTGGCCGTGGGGGTGGTCATGATCGTGGGGATGGTCATGATCGTGATCGTGGACCGGCTCCTCCGTATGGGAATGCGGATGGGAGAGAGCATGGTCGTGGCCGTGATGGTCGTGGCTCTCCTCTTCTTTCCCGTGGACCAGGACCCGCAGGTGGGAGCCGGTGATGCCGCATTTGACGGCGGGCTCCAGCTCCGCCGTCACCCCCGGGATGCCCAGGGCGTTGAGTTCCCGGACGAAGGCCGCCGGATCCGGCAGCAGCTCCGCCAGCGCGGCGGCCAGCATATCGACGGCAGCGCCCATTCTGCAGTCCAGATACAGTGTTTTCATGCCTGTCCCTCCTTGTTTCCATCCATATGATTGATCATACTGGCCAGATATCCCGCGCCGAAGCCGTTGTCGATGTTTACCACCGACACACCGCTGGCACAGGAGTTGAGCATGGACAGCAGCGCGGACAGCCCGCCGAAGGAGGCACCATAGCCCACGCTGGTGGGCACCGCGATGACGGGGCAGTCGGCAAGGCCGCCGATGACGCTGGCCAGAGCGCCCTCCATGCCGGCGATGGCCACGATGACGCTGGCACTCATGATCTCATCCAGATGGGCCAGGGTCCGGTGTAGGCCCGCCACGCCCACGTCGTACAGCCGCACCACCCGGTTGCCCAGCACCTGGGCGGTGAGGGCTGCCTCCTCCGCCACCGGCTGGTCGCTGGTGCCGCCGGTGGCTACCACAATGGTGCCCAGGCCGCTGGGCTCCGGCAGGGCGCCCAGGATGCCTACCCGGGCGTCGGGATGGTAGTCCAGGGGATGGGTCCGGGATACGATCTCCGCGGCCTCCGGGGAGAGGCGGGTGATGAGTACCGTGTCCTGACCGTTCTGCACCATGACCTCCAGGATGCCGGCGATCTGCTCCGGTGTCTTTCCGGCGCCGTAGATCACCTCCGCCGCCCCCTGGCGGGCTTTGCGGTGCAGGTCCACCTTGGCGTAGCCGATGTCCTGAAAGGGCTGGCATTTGATCTTCAGCACGGCCTCCTCCACGGAGAGCGTGCCGTCATGCACCGCCTCCAGTGTGCGCTTGAGTTCACTGTTCATCTCGTACCTCCAGATCCAGCATAACGCCGTCGTACTGTTTGCCCAAAGTCTCCAGGATCTCCGGCCGCCGCTCCAGCGCCAGCGGCAGCTGGGAGGGGCGGACCTGGATCCGGGCGCAGCCGTGGAAGGTCCGTACCCGGAAATCGGAAAAGCCCATGGCTGCCAGGGCCGTTTCCGCCGATTCGGTGAGGGCCAGGGCCTCCGGAGTGATGGGAGTCCCGGCGGGGATACGGGTGGCCAGGCAGGCGTAGGCGGGACTGTCCCAGGAAAAGAGTCCCGCCTCGTGGGAAAGACGCCGGATCTCCGCCTTGGTGAGGCCGCACTCCCGCAGGGGAGAGCGGACGGCCAGCTCCCGCAGGGCCCGCATGCCCGGCCGGTCCGACGCGTCGTCGGAGGCGTTGGTGCCGTCCAGGATCAGGGAAAGGCCGTCGGCCCGGGCGGCGGCGTGGATGGCGGAGAAAATGGCCCGCTTGCAGTGGTAGCAGCGGTCCGGCGGATTGTTCCGCACGTCTGGCAGTGCCAGCACATCGGCCTCCACCACCCGCAGTTCCGTTCCCAGCTGCCGGGTCAGGCGCCGGGCGTCCTCCAGCTCAAAGGCGGGCTGGAAGGGAGAGCGGACGAAGTAGGGACGAAGGTGAGCGCCGCAGGCAAGGCCCGCGTGCAGCAGGTAAGCCGAGTCCACGCCGCCGGAAAAGGCCAGAGCGGCGGCGGGATGGTCCCGGAAAAAGTCGTTGAGCGTCATGTGCACCTCACGGATAGCGGATCTTCAGACATGGAAGCGGTCGTATGGGACGAAGCAGTCCAGGCACAGGGGTTTCCCGTCCTGCATGCGGATCATGCTCTCGGCGGTGGACTCCCCGCAGCAGCTGCAGGTCACGGACCGGAACAGCCGGGCCGGCTCCGGCAGGGGGAAGCGCACCGGCATGGCGTCAAAGAGGTCGCGGGGCTTTTGGGACTGGTAGTAGGCAAAGGACTCCTCCCGGGACATTTCCCGGGGCCGGGGCCGCAGGCACAGCCGGACGGACCGGCCGGTGGCGCGGCTGTAGAAGGAGAAGGCCTGCTTGCCCCGCATGCGGAAAAGAAGGTTTCCCTTGCCCACGCTGCAGCCCAGGATCACCTGAATGGCGTCCACGCCGCAGGCGTCGTTTTCCGACACGCATACCACCTGCTCGTCGGGGGAAAAAGTCAGTTCCAGCAGCTCCGCGGCGTACAGCGCGGCCTTGAAGCCGATGGTCAGTCCGCCGCAGGCGCGGCCGTGGAAGGCCACGCAGCGTTCCCAAAGGGTATGTTCATCCATCATCATATCACTCCTACGGTCGATTGTATAGAGGCGGGGACCTGCCAGTACAGGGTCATCACCTGGCTGGTGAGGACCTCCTCCACGATCCCGTTTTCCGCCCGGGCCGCCACGGCCCGGCGGATCGTCTGCTCCTGGGCGCCTGTGAGGGGCCCCTGAAGCCGGGCGCGGTCCAAACACCAGGCGGTCATGTCTGCCTGGGATTTGCGGTGGCGGGACTGGAACGGCCGGATGCGCACGCCGGGGACACAGCCCAGAGCGTCCAGACAGGCCCGGGCGTACTCCATCTCCCGGTCCCGGTCCCGGGAGGGGGGGATGCCCGCCTCGGAGAGCACCGCGTCCAGCACGGCGTCGCTGCGCTGGGTATGCTTTTCCAGCACACACCAGCGGCGGGAGCAGTCCATCATCCGCCGGAAGGCGTCATAGCCCGCCACGGCGGGGGTCATCCTAGCAAAGACCAGGTCGAACCCGCCCGGCTCCAGCCGGGTTTCAAGCCAGCTCCCGCACTGGAAGGTCACATTGCGGCCTCCGTCCTCCAGCGCCCGCCGCTGCGCCAGAGAGATCATCTCCGGCGAGAGGTCCACGCCCAGGCAGGCGCGCCCCGCCTTGGCCAGGGCCAGGGCATAGCGCCCGTCGCCGCAGCCGATATCCAGGCACCGGTCTCCCGGGGCGGACAGCTCCAGCAGCAGGCGCAGGGAAGCGTCGCGCGCATCCGGCAGAGGGCGGCCCGCCCACTCCGATGCCGCCCGGTCCCAGATGGACCGCTGGATCTCCACGCCGCCGGAGGCGGTCCACGCCCGGCGGATCTCCTCCAGCGTCATACCGCGCCCTCCTCCGTTTCAGCGGGAAAGGGCACCACGATGGGAACGCCGCCGTGGCGGATGATCTGCACCCGCATGCCGTAGACTGCCTGGATGGTCTCCGGGGTCATGACCTCCGGCCCGCCGCAGGCGTATACCCGGGAGCCCTGGAGGAAGAGAAAGCGGTCGCAGTAGCGCACTGCCAGATTCAGATCGTGAAGGATCACCACCACACAGATCCGGCGGCTGCGGGCGATGTGCCGCACCAGCCGCAGCACCTCATGCTGGTTCCGGGGGTCCAGACTGCTGGTGGGCTCATCCAGCAGCAGCAGCCGGGGCTCCTGCGCCAGGGCCCGCGCCAGGGCCACCTTCTGGGCCTCTCCGCCGGAGAGCTCCGCCATGCTGCGCAGGGCGTAGCTTTCCAGCCCCAGCTGCCGGAGGATATCCTCCACCACACGGCGGTCCTGCTCCGTGGTGTCCCAGCGGATGTAAGGCTTGCGGCCCAGCAGCACGGCGTCGAAAACGCTCATGGCGGCGGGGGCGATACGCTGGGGGACATAGGCGACGCGCCGGGCCAGTTCCCGGCCGCCCATGCGGAATACATCCGCGCCGTCCACCGTCACGGACCCCGACTGGGCGCGGCAGATCCGGTCGATGCACTTGAGGAGTGTGCTCTTGCCCGCGCCGTTGTTGCCCAGCACGGCGACGCATTCTCCCTCCTCCACGGAGAAGCCTACCTGCTGCAGGACTTCCTCCGCGCCCCGGGGATAGGCGTAGGTGATGTTTTCAACGTGTACCATGGAACCGACCTCCTTGGAAGAGCAGGATGAGGAACATGGGTGCTCCCAAAAACGAAGTGATGGCGCCGATGGGCAGCACCACCGGAGAGACCACGGTGCGGGCGAAAGTGTCCGCCAGGATCAGCAGCAGCCCACCCAGCACCGCCGAGGAGGGGATGAGATAGCGATGGTCGCCGCCCACAAAGCGGCGCATGATATGAGGGGCGATGAGCCCCACGAAGCTGATGATGCCCACGAAGGATACGGCCACAGCCGTGGCCAGGGAGCATACCAGCATACTGGACAGCATGACCCGGCGGGTGGCGACTCCCAGGCTGGCGGCAGTGTCGGGGCCGCTTTCCAGGGCGTTGTAGTTCCAGCGGTTGGCGAGGAAAAACAGCATGGAGGCCAGAAAGACCACCAGCAAAATGGCGATCTCCCGCCAGGTGGTACCGCTGAGGCTGCCGAAGGTCCAGAAAACGATGGCGCCGATCTTCGTCTCATCCGCGAAATACTGCAGCAGCGTACTGCCCCCGGAGAACAGGGAGCTGAGGGCCACGCCTGCCAGCACCAGTCCGGCCGGGCCGATGTCCCGCCGGAGGCAGGAGATGGCGATGACCGCCACGGTGGAGATGGAGCCGCCCACAAAGGCGCACAGCGTCACCAGAAAGGGACTGGTGATGGTGACGGCGGAGGAGGCGGAGGCGGAGTTGACGGACCCGCCGGCCAGGGCCACGATGCCCACCGCCGCGCCGAAGGCCGCTCCCTGGGACACGCCCAGGGTAGAAGCGGAGGCCAGAGGGTTTTGCAGCACGCATTGCATCACCGCGGCGGAGGCGGCCGGGATACCGCCCACCAGGATGCCGGAGGCCACCCGGGGCAGCCGGATACCCAGCAGCACGGCCCGGGACTGCTGGCCGCCTCCGCCCAAAAGCGTTCTCAGAATCTCCCCCAGAGAGAGATGGATGGAACCCACCCCTGCGGCATAGAGTGCGACGACCACAGTGGCGGCAGCCGCCGCCAGCAGGGCCAGGCGTTTTTTTCGGGTATAGGCCCGGTAGGCCTCCAGCTGGAAACGATTGTCCCGGCCCATACTCACGCTCCCAGCTCCACGGCCTGATAGCCGTATCCGGAGGCATTGAGGGTGTCCAGATAGTCCGCCTGCCCCAGGAAGAGTCCGAAGATCTCGGCGGCCTTTTCCTCGATGTTCACATCGGAGAAGGCTTCGGGATAGAGGAGCTGTCCCACCCAGTAGGCGCTCACCAGGGGAATCTCCACATTGGTGGAGTGCCAGGTGGAGTTGGGCCACTGGTACAGCTGCCCGGTCTGCACGGCCTTGAGCTGCTGGAAGAAAGCGGGATCAGCGGCGTAGTCCGCCTGTATCAGTTCCATGCTGCTGGCGTCGAAAAAGAGAATGTCCGGATTCCAGGAGAGGATTTGCTCCCGGTCCACCAGCAGCCCGCCCACGGTGTCCGAAATACCCAGGGCGGCGTCCTGGGCGGAGAGGACCTGGAACACGGGATAGTTGGCATAGACTCCGTCGATGCTGTGGCTGCCCTTGAAGGTAGCGCCGGCACCCAGCACCAGAGGCTTTTCCGCGCCGGGGATTTCAGCGGTGCGGGAAGCCAGATCCGCCAGAGAGTCCCGGATACAGGCGATCAGCTCCTCCGCCCGCTGCTCCGCGCCGCACACCTGTGCCACCAGGCGCAGCGCATCGTCGTAGGCTTCGCTGAAAAGGGGGGGAGAGGCCACTGCCACCGTGGGGATACCGGTCTGGCTCTGAATGTCGTCGGCGGTGTCGGCGTCATAGGTGCAGATCACCACGTCCGCGCCGCTGGCCAGGATCTCCTCGGCGTACCATTCCCCGGCGCCCAGGGAGTCGTTGCCCACGTTGGGCAGGTCCTGCCAGAGCGCTCTGTTGACATAGGCGTAAGCCATGAGGGGGTTGTCGGTGTGCTCGCACTGGGGGACTGCCGCCACCTTGTCTGCAAGACCAAGGTAGGCGACCAGGCGGGGGGCGTTGCCCAAAGGAACAATGCGCTCCACCCGGTCGGGGACGGTTACCGTGCGGCCGCAGCTGTCGGTGATGATGCGGCCGGAGGATTCTTCGGAGGATTCAGCGCTCCCACAGGCAGTGAGGGTCAGACACAGCGCCAAGAGCACGGGGAAGAGGCGAAGGGTCCGTTTCATAAATACAATACCTCGCTTTTCTGAATTTGGGCGGCGAAAAAGAAAAAGGCATATGGCTTTTCGCCATATGCCTTGGACATACGATTGCAGAAAAATTGCAGAAAAGATGTCAGCGCCGGAATTTGGGCGGCTTCGGCCCCCCGCGTCCGCATGGTGCGGACCATTGAGGAAAGTATACCCGATTCCGGAAAATTTGTCAAGCTGCCTGCCTTCGGAACTCGCTTTACGCCGGGTCCGGCGCGGACAGGGCACGGCAGATGTTGAGAATGTGGTCGCCGATGCGCTCGAAGTCCGTGAGCATCTCGGAATAGAGGATACATGTCTCACCGGAGCAGACTCCCTGCTGGAGCCGGTCCAGCTGGTGGCCGCGGAAGGAGACGGTCATGTCGTCGATACGCTGCTCCGCGGCGGCGGCGGCCGTCAATTGCTGGGCAGTGACAGGCTGGAAGCTGCCGGGGACCTCCATGGCCTGCAGCGCGGTGCTGCGCATCTCACGGATTTCCTGGATGGCGTTTTCAGAGAAGGTCAGCTGCTGCTGCTCCAGTATCTGGGTGTACTGGCAGATGTTCAGCGCATGGTCGCCGATTCGCTCCAGATCACCGGAGATTTTCAGATAAGCGCTGATGAGGGCGGAGTCCTGAGGGTTTGTTTCATAGGTGATGACTTGGGAAATGTACTTGGTGATCTCCCGGTTCAAAAAGTCGATGTAGTCCTCTGTTTTTTCCACAGCAGGAAGGCGGGCGGAGCGCGCCTCCAAAACCGCCTGGAAGCTCTCGTCCACATTTTGCCGCACCATGGCGGCCATGCGGTCCAGCTCCATGCGGATGCCGTTGATGACGATGGCGGAATTGCCCATCTGGGACTCCGGCAGGACGCCCAGCGGTTTGATGTACTGAAGGGCCATGGCTCCGCCTTTTTCAGAGGGCTTCTCCGGCAGGATCCGGGTGACTGCCCGGGCCAGCTGCGTGCCGAAGGGCAGCAGGAGCAGCGTGGTGACGATGTTGAACAAGGTGTGCATATTTGCGATCTGAGCGGCGGGCTTGTCGGGCGTGAAGCCCTCCACAAAGGCGGTCAGAGGCGTGGTCATGCACAAAACGGTAAAAATGGTGGTGCCGATGATGTTGAAAAGGAGATGGATGATGGTTGTCCGCTTGGCGTTGCGGCTGGTGCCGATGGAAGCCAGTACCGCGGTGATGCAGGTGCCGATGTTCTGGCCGAAGAGCACGTATACAGCGCTGGAAAGGCCGATGAGGCCGCTGCTGGCCAGTGCCTGCAGGATACCGACGGAGGCGGAGGAGGACTGGATGATGGCAGTGAAAATCGTGCCGGCCAGGATGCCCAGCACGGGATTGCTGAAGCGTGTCATCAGGTCGATGAAGGCCTGGGATTCCCGCAGAGGCAGCATGGCGGTGCTCATCATCTCCATGCCCAGGAAGAGAACGCCCAGGCCCGCAATGATCTGACCGTAATGATGGAATGCGGCCCGCTTCAAAAAGACCACCATGGTAACGCCCACAAAGGCGAACAGGGGAGCCATGGCGCCCACGTCCAGGGCGATGAGCTGGCCGGTGATGGTGGTGCCGATGTTGGCGCCCATGATGATCCACACCGCCTGCTGCAGCGTCATCATGCCGGAGTTGACAAAGCCCACCACCATCACCGTGGTGGCGGAGGAGGATTGGATGACGGCGGTGATGCCCGCGCCCACAGCCACGCCCAGAAAGCGGTTGGCGGTGAGCCGCTCCAGGATGCGCTTCATGCGGTTGCCGGCGGCACTCTCCAGGCCGCTGCTCATCATCTGCATGCCGTAGAGGAACAGGGCCAATCCGCCCAGAAGGCTCAAAACAGATTCCAGATTCATGGTAAGATCCTCTCTTCCCTAACATGGCGGTAGAAATACACCGCGCAAAAAAGGAACGACCCCCAGTCTGCTGCGGCCGTGAGTCTTTCCTTAAATTAATTGTAGAAAAAAGGAAAAGGCGTGTCAAGACGGCAGGTGCCGCCTGCGCTGTTCTTGACAAAATCTTAATACCCGGGCGGACAAAAGGAGAGAGCGGCGCTAGGCCGCCCTCTCCTCTCCAAGCAGGATCGTTACAGGGACTTCTCGTAGGACTCGATCATCTTCTTGAACGTGTGTCCCGTACGACTATCGTCGGCGACAGCTATTGCGGCGACTGCGTTTTCGCTTGGCTTCTCGCTTGCACCAATGATGTTACCTGCGCGAACTCTGAGATTTGCCAGATACTTTTCCGTGACTTCACCGG